>NZ_JBHXLV010000164.1:0-14586 GCF_042721685.1 Streptomyces sp. NPDC058459
CTGCGGGCCCCGGCCGCGTCGAGCCCCGGCGTCGCCGGCTGGTACGGCGACGGCACGGCTCCCGGCTCGGCCGGAACCGCCATCGCCACCGGGCACGTGGACACTCCCACCGGCGATCCCGGCGTCTTCTACGATCTCGGCGACCTGACCGAGGGCGCGACCATCGAGATCAGCCGGGCGGACCGGCGGAGAGCGGTCTTCACCGTCCGCGCCGTCGAGCTGTACGACCGGAAGAACTTCCCCGACGAGAAGGTGTACGGCAGTACCGGCCGGCCCGAACTCCGGTTGATCACCTGCGGCGGCCGTTACGTCAAGGGCACCGGCTATCGGAGCAACGTCGTGGTCTACGCGACGCTGACCGCGGTGACGTAGGCCCAGCGGTCACTCCTCCGCCTCGCCCTCGTCAGGCGAGCGCCCGGACCACCGGCCACAGCGGGCGCTCGTTCTCCGGAGCCGCGCCGCCCGGTGACGCCGGTCCCCGCCTGGTCCCCAAGAATGATCGAGGGCCGGTTCCGGATGTCTCCGAAACCGGCCCTGACCTGCGACTGTCTCCAGTCGGGACGACAGGATTTGAACCTGCGACCCCTTGACCCCCAGTCAAGTGCGCTACCAAGCTGCGCCACGTCCCGAGACGATCCCGGCGGAATGTTCCGCGCGATCACGCTGGTCAACCCTACCGCACCCGCGCTGGTGCCCGTACCGACGTGTCACTTGATGAGGGCGTTGGCGACGACCACCACGAAGCCGAGCAGGGCGTCCGCGAGGCCGGTGAGGATCGCGGCGGGCCAGCGGCGGGTGGCCCAGCGGGCGGTGACGAGGCCGAGGGCGAAGAGGACGGCGATGTTGAGATAGAGCGCGGGGTACTCGACCTCGCCCGGCGGCCACCACCCCCAGCCCGCGCCCGCCAGCAGGAACACGGTCGGCAGGGTGGCCAGCACGAGCGGCCACTCGTCGCGGAGGGCGCGCAGCGCCTCGCCCCGGCGCCGGGGCGCGCGCTCGGCGACATGGTGGGCGTAGCCGTGGGCGAAGGCGGAGGCGAACGCGGTGACCAAGACCCACAGGGCGTCGTAGCGGCGGGATGCCGCCGAGCTGTGCCCGTGCTGGGTGAGCGCGGCGACCAGGGAGCTGGCCAGGACGGCGCCGTACACCCCGCCGAACAGGACGGACTCGCGGGTGTCGCGCAGCGGCCGGGGTGCGCCGGTCTCCGCCGTCGGGTCAGCAGCCATGCCTCCCACGATCACCCGGACCCCTGGCCCCCGCACGCCGGTGTGCACCGGTCGGGGGCGCGCACCAGGGTTGACACCCGGCATTTGTCCGCACAAAGGTGGGCCGGGCAGAGGTGGAACTGGTCCGGAGAAGGGCTGTCATGGTGGATGCGCTGGGTGTCGCCGTCGTCGGTTTCGGCTGGATGGGCCGGGTGCACACCCGGGCGTACGCCCGCCTGCCGCACCACTACCCCCGGCTGCCCCTGCGCCCCAAGCTGGTGAGCGTCGCCGAGGAGGTGCCGGGGCGCGCGGAGGAGGCGGCCGAGCGGTACGGGTTCGCCACCGCCACCCGTGACTGGCGCGAGGTCGCCGCCGACCCCCGCGTGCACGCGGTCAGCGTCACCGTTCCGAACTTCCTGCACCGCGAGATCGGCGTGGCCATGGCGGAGGCGGGCAAGCACCTCTGGATCGAGAAGCCGGTCGGGCTGAGCGGAGCGGACGCCCGCGCGGTCGCGGACGCGGTCGCCGGGGCGGGTGTCCAGGGCGCGGTCGGCTTCAACTACCGCAACGCGCCCGCGGTGGAGTCCGCCCGCGAGCTGATCGCCTCAGGTGGGATCGGCCGGATCACGCACGCCCGCGTCCGGCTGTTCAGCGACTACGCGGCTCACCCGGACGGTGCCCTGACCTGGCGGTACGAGCGGGACCGGGGCGGCAGCGGGGTGCTGGGCGACCTCGCGTCGCACGGCGCCGACCTCGCGTACTACCTGCTCGGGGACATCGCGTCGCTGGCCGCCGACACGGCGGTGTTCGTCCCGGAGCGGCCCCGGCCCGCCGGTGCCACCGCCGGGCACACCCGCGCGGCGGGCGGCGAGCGCGGCCCGGTCGAGAACGAGGACTACGTCAGCTGCCTGCTGCGCTTCGCCTCCGGAGCCCGTGGCGTGCTGGAGGCGTGCCGGGTCTCGGTCGGCGAGCAGAACGCCTACGGCTTCGAGGTGCACGGCACCGAGGGCGCGGTGTGCTGGGACTTCCGCCGGATGAACGAACTCCGCGTCAGCCGGGGCGGCCTGTACCAGGACCAGCCGGTGAGCACGGTGTACGTCGGTCCGGGCGACGGCGAGTTCGCCGCGTTCCAGCCCGGCGCGGCCAACGCGATGGGCTACGACGACCTGAAGGTCATCGAGGCGTACCGGTTCCTCCGCTCGGTCGCGGAGGGCAAGCCGTACGGTGCCACGCTCGCGGACGCGGTGCGCGCTGCCGCCGTGCTGGACGCGATCACGGTGTCGGCGGCGGACCGGGGGTGGGTGGACCTGCCGGTGAGCTGAAGCGCGGGGCCCGGTCACAGCACACGTGAGGAGCACTTGAGCACATGCGTATCGGAATTCTCGGCCTCGGCCGCATCGGCGCCTTCCACGCCGGGACCCTGTCCGCTCTGGACGCCGTCACCTCCCTGGTCGTCGCCGATCCGGTCGCGGACGCGGCGAAGGCTGCCGCCGAGCGGTACGGGGCCCAGGTCGCGGACTCCCCCGAGGCGCTGCTCGCGGCCGGGGTGGACGGGCTGGTGATCGCGGCCACCACCGACGCCCACCCGGCGCTGCTCCGGGCCGGCGTCGCGGCGGGCGTGCCGGTGTTCTGCGAGAAGCCGGTGGCCCGCACGATCGCGGCGGGCGTGGCGGTGCTGGACGCCGTGCGGGAGGGCGGGGTGCCGGTCCAGATCGGCTTCAACCGGCGCTTCGACGCGGGCTTCATGGCAGCACGGGCCGCCGTCCGCTCCGGGGAGCTGGGCAGGCTGCACACGGTGCGCTCCACCACCCTGGACCCGGCCCCGCCACCGGCCGCGTACGTCGCCGCGTCCGGCGGCATCTTCCGGGACTGCTCGGTGCACGACTTCGACATGGTCCGCTGGGTGACCGGCCGCGAGGTGACCGAGGTGTACGCGGCCGGCGGCAACCGGGGGGCCGCGTACATCGCGGAGGCGGGCGACGCGGACACCACGAGCGCGGTACTGACGCTGGACGACGGCACCCTCGCGGTGGTCTCCAACTCCCGCCACAACGCGCGGGGTCACGATGTGCGCATGGAACTGCTCGGCTTCGAGGACTCCCTCTGCGTCGGCCTGGACGACCGGCTGCCGCTCCGCTCGGCCGAGCCCGGCGTCACCTTCCCCCCGGGCACCCCGCACGACTTCTTCATCGACCGCTTCGCCGACGCCTACCGCGCCGAACTCACCGCCTTCACCGAGGTGGTGGCCGGCACCCGGCCCTCCCCGTGCACGGTCGCGGAGGCCCTGGAGGCGGGCTGGATCGCGGAGGCGTGCACGCTCTCGCTGCGCGAACACCGGCCGGTGACCCTGGCGGAGGTACGCACGGGCTGAACGTCCGCCAGCGCATGGGTCAGCCGGGCCGGACCTCGGTGCCTGCCCCGCCGCACCGCCGCCCCGGCCCCTCGGCCATCCTGCTGAGCCCGACCGCCCCGTGGCCGAGTCCGACGGCGCGCCGGGCCGGCCCCTCGGCGGCGCGCAGCACGGCTGTGTCGATGCCGTGCGCCCCGGCGGCCTGCACGATTGCGCCGTGGACGAGGCCGCCGAGGTGAGAGAGTTGACGTCACCGGGGCAGGTGCCGGCGCCCACATCCCGTGCCGTGCGGTCGCTGAGATCCGACAGGATCGCGGCGATCCCGCGGTGCGAAGGGGGCCACATCACCGGCCGTGACCTTCGGCGCGGGCCGGCGCGGTAGGGCGTGGGGAGCTGACACGAAGACCGGATCAAAAAGCGTCCTCGCGGGCGGCGGGCGCGAGGCTGTCCGGCAGCCCGGGCCACCGTACGCAGCCGAAGATCACCGGCATGAGCGGTGGGAGGAGACGATTGGCCTGCGCGGGTGGCGGGTACGGCGAATCCGGCGGCGTCGGCAGGCCCCGCCCCAGGTAGGGCGAGGCCGTCGCAGTGGCTGCGGGGGTGGGGCCACACGTCTCAGTGCAGCGGAAGGTCCAAGAGCATCACCGCGAACACCGGGGAGTCGGGAAACGGCTGGTCCTCAGCGACCTTCCGGTATCCCCAGGACTCGTAGAGCGCCTGTACCTTCGGATGGTTCACATCCACGAGCAGTGCGGCCAAGGCTTCGTCACGGGAGTCCATCAACGCCCTGTGCAGCCGCTCCGCCGTACCCGTCTTCCGCCATTGCGGGCGTACTTGCAGCTCGGAAAAGTGGAAGGTGCGCGACTTCTCCGGTGCCGGGTCCAGATGCTCGCGCCACCACTCCCGACCCTCCGCTCCGGGGGCGCCGTACGTGAAGCCGACCGGCTCGTGCCCGTCGTATGCGATCACGCACGAGAACCCTGGGTTGCCACCCCAATGGTCCACGAACCACGGGAACTTCTGCCGGAACTCATCGTCCTCGATCACATCGGCGTACACGTCCCGCTGCACGTCGATCAACGTCTGTCGGATCTCCGGGAGATCCTCATGGGTGTAGTGACGCAGCGTCAGGGATGAGGTCATCGGGCTCGGCTCCATTCGGATCGGTAGCGGTCTTCCCATTCGCGCGCGGTGCTGGAGCCCGGCGCGAGGGTGGTCAAGTCCCGGATGAAGTCCCCCAGGCAGGAGCGCATCCGGCCGGGCAGGGTATTGCCACGCATCAGCGTGAACACCTGGTCTGCTGTGGCGCACGCCTGGTCCACGTCGCGCTGGTGGAGCTGGGTCAAGGCGAGTTGGAGGGTAGCCAGCGCGCGGTTCCGCCGAAACTCTTGAGGAAGAGCGGCGAGGGCGCGATGGGAAGCCGCCTCGGCGCCTGCCGCGTCCCCGATATCGTCCCGGACGTAGGAAGTGATGGCCAGCAGCTCGGCGGGGCCGTAGAACGTGACCCAGGCGGGGCGCCGGCTGTCCACAGCCGCGTTCGTCAGCGCTTCTTCGGCGTACCCCAGCGACCGCAAGGCGGCCTGTCGGTCCCCGGACGCTGCGTGCCCGATGGCCGTGCGAGCGTGTGCGAGGGAGGCGAACAGCGGGTCTCGGCGCGCGGCACGGGTGGCCTGCGCCGCTTGTGCGGCATGCACGGCTTCGGCGAAGTGCTGACCTTGGCGGGCCAGCATGGCGTGGGAGTTCCACACGCGAATTTCAGCCTCAGCGGCGGCCCCCAGCCCGGCCAGGTGCAGTGCGCGGTTGAGATGGTTCCGGGCACGGTCGCGCTGCCTGGCATCCACGGCCGACCAGGCGGCGGCGGCCGTGTACTCGGCGGCGAGGCCATACAACCGCAGCCGCACGCGTTGGGAGGCAGACCGCTTCTGTAGCTCAAGGGCTTCGGCGGCGCCTGTGAGAGCGGCACGCTCCAGAGCCTCGTGACCACCTCTGGAGGCATCCAGTGCCGTCAGGCCGTCCAGGCCGCTTCGAAGCCGGATCACATCGGTGGTACCGACCGCATACGGCCGGGTGGCGACCAAGGACACAACGGCAGCCGTGCCGGTGGCGGCGGTGAGGAAATTCCTGCGGTGCACAGAGTCCTCCGTCCTGGTAGGGCTTCGTCGGCTCGTTGGAGGAACAAAGCCCAGTTCTTCGGCGGTACGGTCGAATACTGCCTCCAGGGCTTCCCTCTGCCGTGGGTGGGGCCAACGAGTCCTTCCGCTCAGCCAGTTGCGCACCGTGCGATCGCCCACGGTGCCCTCCCTGCCACGCTTCCGCAGATGCTCGTTCACCAGCTCACCCAACTCCACCTGAGTCAGCCCGGCTTCTGTGAGCGAATCCGCTAAGCGCCTGTTCTCGTCCACAGCCTCAAGGTAGCGAGATCATGAGATCGCCGCGCCGAAGCGGGCGCGAAGTTTCCGGTTGCCCGCATTTCATGAGGGTCGGAATTTTCCTCACGAGTATTCACAGTCCGTCGTTCACTGAGTACGGAACGCCACCGGAAGGGAAAGCTCGGCGGCTTCCGAGTAGCCCGCGCCTTGAAGCGAGTGGGCTGCGCGTCCCGCTGACCGACGAGGGGTCCTGATGACCTTGACCACCACATGCCGTCCGACCGGGCATCCCGGGTACAGCGAGACCTTGCCGCGCCGGCCCGAGAGCGCTGCCACCGCCCGGCGCCTTGTGCGCGCGGCCTGCACCGCGTGGGGCCTGTACGGGGCGGCAGAGAATGGCGCCCTGGTGATCTCCGAGTTAGTGGCCAATGCCGTTCGGCACGCCCGGCGCGAATCCATCCGTGTAGTGGTGGAGCGCACCACGCCGCGCACAGTCCGGGTCGCCGTGGCGGACTTCTCCCGCACGCTGCCCGAGCTGTGCACGCCGAAGGACGACGAGGAGGGCGGGCGCGGACTGGCCCTCGTGGCGGAGCTGGCGGCCGACTGGGGCACCGATGAGCGGCACTGGGGCAAGGTCGTGTGGGCGAGGCTGGAGGCGCACGAGTGAGCGATGAGGTCCCCTGCCGCAGCGCGGCCCGAGCCCACTTGTCGCAGTTGATCGAGCTGTTCGGCACGGACGGGTGTCTGCGGATCAGCACCGCGCCCACTGAACCCGACCCGACCTCTGTCGGCGGAGAGCCGGAGGACGAGGAGCACAAGTAGCCGTCCCGGGGCGCGGTGAGTCCTCCACCGGGTGGCACAGGGGGTACCGGGTGACCAGAGTCGTCCCCCAACTCTGTTGACTCGTGCGCGAGTTACGGCCTCCCAGGCGGCTTGAAGGCATACAGACCGAGGATGTCGGGGAGGGGCGTGATGCCCGGCCCGCCGGCCTGTACCCAGCCGAGGATGTCCTCGGTGGCGTCCGCGTCGTTGACGAGGCCGAGCCAGACCGGACGGCCCCCGGCCGCGCGTCCGGCGGCGGAGGGCTGGACGACGATCACGTTGGCCTGGTCGCACACGTCGAGGCAGTCGGAGATGCGTACGGGCGCGCTCTCTGCGAGGCGGGCGGTCTGCGCGGTGTGGTCGATCCCGGTCACCTTGGGACTTCCACAGCAGCAGTCCCGGCACACCACGATCCGGCAGGGCGCGGGGGCGGGTCGTATCTCGGGCATACGGTGATCGTCGCATCCGGCCCGGCAGGACGTCAGCACCACCCCCGCCGGGCGGTGGACCGCATCCTCCGTCCCCGTGCCTCGCCAGCTGAGTGGCCGGGAACTCAGGTCCGTTCGTCGCGCGGCAGGACGGTGCCCTCGACCACGGGTCCGGCGGCGGGCGGGGCGTCCTGGGTACGCAGGGCCCTGCTCTCGCTCTTGAAGACGCGGGTGGCATGACCGGCGGAGCGGACGAGTCCGGGCAGCTTCCTGACACCGAGAACGGCGATCAACACGAGCAGGAGCAGGGCGATCTCACTCAGGCCGAACATCGGGCGCGGTTCCTCCCAGCGGGGTGGTGACCGGGACCGGCCGGCCCCGCTCACGATCATTATGTACGCCCACAGGGCTGTAGAGGTCTCGTACGAGCATGACCGCTCCACGCGCTGCGTCCGTCCGGAAGGGGCGGGAACAGGAGCAGGGCCCGGCGGTCACTTCCCCGGACCGCCTGGCCCTGTTCCTGTACATCCCCGCGGAAGCGCTGCGTCAGTGCCCCGAGCCGTGCCGGCCGTAGTGACCGCTGATCTGGTCCCGGTAGGACGCGTCCCCCAGATGCTTGTCCTTGTCGAACTCGGGCGCGTCCTTGATCTGCTCCTTGGTCCGGGCCACGTGCAGCTTCTGCTCCTCGTGGTCGATCCCGGTGATCGTGCCGGCCGGCAGCAGCACCTCCTTGCCGAAGATCCACACCCCGGTGTCCACGACGATGTACTGCTCGCCCACGTCGTTCGAGTGCTTGTCGACCTTGCCGATGTGCCCGTCCAGCGCCTCGACCTTGTACCCGCTCAGGTCAGCGTCCGGCGTGTGCCCAGCGGTCGGGCCGTAGCTCCAGATGTTCTCGGCGGTCATAGACGACACCTCCACAATCCAGCCCCAGGAGGTGGATGCGGTCCACATCCGGCCTACCGCCAGGGGCTCTACGGGCAGGTGTCCGGCCTCGCAGCGAACAAACCTGATGTCCCTCTCCGGGGTGATATCCGGCCGAGGCCCCGGCCGCGCGGGCGGCAGCCGAGGCAGCGGGCGTTCGTGGAAACGGCACGCCGGGAGCGCTGACAGGGACCTTACGGCCCCGCTCTCGGCGTGCTGTTCGCGTAGCCCAGGAACTCCGCCAACGAGGCCAGTCCCGGTGGGTGGTTGGGGAGGGACCAGAGGTCTCGGACGATGGCTACGGCCAGGGTGTGGTGCTGCATCCAGGTGGGGGCGACCCGGCGCAAAGACTCCAGGGTCTTGACCGCGCCGGGCGCGTCGCCGGTGTCGGTGTGGGCTCGGGCCACGTCCAGGAGGAGCCAGGTGCGCCAGGACGGTGGGGTGTCCTTGCTCAGCCGCATGCCCTTCGCCAAGGCGAGGGCGTCCTGGGGGTGGCCGTACTGAACGGCGAGGCGGACGCGTTCGATGCGGACGGAGGACGGGCTGAAGACGCTGACCATGCGGTTGTCACCGGCGTCGGGAAGCTTGGAGACCCGCGCGGCCTCCTTCTCCGCTGTCTCCATCATCGCCGCCGCACGTTCGTAGTCACCGCTCCTAGCGGCCGAGGTGGCGGCACTCATGGTGAGCGCGCCCCACACCTTCGGGCCGTCGGCCGTGTGGGTACAGCCCATGTCGGCGGCGGCGCGGAGAGCGATGCTCAGGGCGTCGTCAAGGCGTCCCTGCCGCTGGTAGGTCCACGCCACGGAGTTGACGATCATCGGGACCAGCAGCGGGTCACCGGACTGCCCGGCGGCTCCTATGGCACGCTCCAGGCTCGTCAGGGCGAGATCCGTCTTGCCCATACGTACGGCGACGTGCCCGGCAAGCTGAAGTGCCTTGGCCAGGACGGCGAAACCGCCCTTGCGATCGTCCCCGTCCTCCGAGGCCGTCGCCGTGCGCGCGTCCGAGATCAGGTCCGGCAACGCCTTCATCACCGTGTCGAACTCGGCGGAGTGGTACTGCGTCCACCCGTCCGCGATCTGCTCACGCAGCCGGTCGAGGGAGAAGTCGGCCGTCGGCGGGGCGGGTTCCGGCCCCCACAGCACCGGCATGACCGCGCGCCGCATCGCCACGAAACGCGGTCCGTCGTTCTCCCCGGAGGAAACGGCGGGCGGGTCGCCCAGCAGGGTGGTCAGCTCCACGCCGAGGCCGTTGGCCAGCGCATGCAGCGTGGGCAGACGAGCGGAGTGCTTTCGCCCCTGTTCCAACTGGCGGATCACGTCCACAGACACGTCGGAGCGGTCGGCGAGCTCCTCCTGCGTCAGGGACGCCAGCCGCCGCAGACGGCGCAGGGTCCGCCCTAGATCATCGTTTGCCACCCCGCCACCGTACGCCGCCACCCCTCCCCGGCAGCCCTCAAGACGGTCCTGGAAACCACGGTCGCTATGTTGATCCGATCAGAAGAGTGGCGAGCGGCAGGAGTGGGCGGATGCAGGGAACGGCGGAACGTGTGCCGACGGCTTCCACCCCTGCCGGGTGGCTGCGGTACTGGCCGTGGATTCTGGTCGGCGCCGCCGTACTTCCCGGCGCGGCGGTGTTCCTCGTCGGGCGGTGGGGGGAGGCCCCGGCTGTACAGGCGTGGCGGACCGTCGCGCTCGCCGTGTTTCTGCAGGCGATGCCGTTCATGCTGCTCGGTACGGCGCTGTCCGGGGCGATCAACGCGTTCGTGCCGGCGTCCGTGTTCACCCGGCTGCTGCCGAAGCGGGCCGCGCTGGCCGTGCCGGTGGCGGGGGTCGCCGGGGTGGTGCTGCCGGGGTGTGAGTGTGCGTCGGTGCCGGTGGCCAACAGTCTGATCGGGCGCGGAGTCGAGCCGGCGGCGGCGTTCGCGTTCCTGCTGTCGGCCCCGGCCGTGAACCCGATCGTGCTGACCGCGACGGCCGTCGCCTTCCCCGGTCAGCCCATGATGGTGCTGGCCCGTCTGCTGGCCTCGCTCGTCGTCGCGGCCCTGATGGGCTGGCTGTGGCTCTGGCGGGGCAAGGCGGAGTGGCTGCGGCCGGCCGTGCGGCACACCGGGCACCGGCACGGGCGCAGCCGTTGGGCGGAGTTCCGGGGCGGCTTCCAGCACGACTTCCTGCATGCGGGCGGGTTTCTCGTGGTGGGCGCGCTGGCGGCGGCCACCTTCAACGTTGCCGTACCGTCCTCCGTGCTCGACGCGTTCACCGGCTCGGCCTGGCTGTCGGTGCCGTTCCTGGCCGGGCTGGCCGTCGTGCTGGCGGTGTGCTCGGAGGCCGACGCGTTCGTGGCGGCCTCGCTGACCGGCTTCTCGCCGGTGGCACGGCTGACGTTCATGGTGGTCGGCCCGATGGTCGACCTGAAGCTGATCGCCTTGCAGGCGGGGACGTTCGGGCGGGCCTTCGCCGTACGGTTCTCCGCCGCGACGGCGCTCGTGGCGATCGTGTGCAGCGCGGTGACCGGAGGGGTACTGCTGTGAGACGGCCCGGCCAGGCGGCGTTGCTCGTCCTCAGCGGCCTTGCGCTGCTGCGGGTTTCGCTGTTCTCCGACCTGTATCTGCGCTACGTCAAGGCGGGCATGCGCCCCCTGCTGATCGCCTCCGGCGCCGTACTGCTGGCCCTCGGCCTCGCGGAGGCTTGGTCCTGGTACCGCCGGACCCGCCACGACGGCCACCCCCCGCCCCGCACCGCCTGGCTCCTGTTCCTCCCCGTCCTCAGCCTCGCCCTCTGGGCCCCACCCTCGCTCGGCGCGTACACGGCGGCACGGGAAGCCCCGAAGTCCACCAGCACCAGGTCCGAGGACTTCGACCCCCTCCCCGCGGCCTCCCCCCTCCGCCTCACCCTGGGCGACTTCACGGACCGCGTACGCGCGGACCGCACCGGGGCGATCCGCACCAGGACCGTACAGCTGACAGGCTTCGCCACCCCCGCAGGCCCAGGCGGCGGCTGGTACTTGACCCGCCTGATCATCAACTGCTGTGCGGCGGACGCCCAGTCGGTGAAGGTCCGCGTCTACGGCACCACCCCCTCCCCGAAGCCCGACACCTGGGTCACGGTGACAGGCACCTGGCACCCCCACGGCACGCTCGGCACCGTCTCGGCCGAAGTGGCCCTGGACGTGAACACCTTGAGGAAGGTCCACCGGCCCACGAACGGTTACACGGACGCGCTCCCTTTGGGTTAGGCCGATCAAGTCCGCGTCCAACTTGGGGAGTTGCCAAGCCAGCCACCTCCCTCATCGCCCTCCCCCGGCGTATCCACCTCCGCCCGGATCGTCTTCCCGCCCCCCTCTCGTACCGGGTCCCCCACCGGTCCGCGAGCTGGGAGACGATGAACAGCCCCCTTCCGCCCTCGTCCCCTTCCTGCGCGTGCCGCAGCAGCGGGGCGTTGCCGCCCGTGTCGGTGACCTCGATGGTGAGGGCCTGGTCGAAGATGAGGCGGAGGCGGGCCGGTGGGGAGCCGTGGCGGACCGCGTTGCCGGCGAACTCGCTGACGATGAGCCGGCCGTTGAAGCGGATTTCCTCGTCCAGCCCCCATGCACGCAGGTGTTCCTCGCAGCAGGCGCGGGCGGCCTCCGCGGCCTGGGGGCCGTCGGGCAGCGCGAGGGTCGCCACGCGTTCACGCGGGAAGGCCATGACCCGGCAGACCAGCACCTGCGTCTCGATGGCCCGGGGGTGGGAGGTGAGCAGGGCGGCCAGTTTGTCGCTCAGAGCGCGTGGGTCCACGCCGCCGGGGCCGGGGAGCCGGTCCAGCGCCTGGCGCAGCAGGTCCGGGACGGTACCGGGGTCGTCGGTGAGGCACCCTTGAGACCTGCCCGGAGGCCATGCGCGTGGCCTGCGAGGCCCTCGCCGCCTCGCCCCTGGCGATCCTCGTCCTGGACGACGATCGACTGGCGGAGGTTGCTCGACCTCGTGGCACAGCCTGGCTGGCCGTTCCTGGGAGGCGTGGGACGGGTGCGGGGCTCGGAGTCCGTGTTCCCCGGCGTCTCAGCAGCGCACGGGCGTCCCAGGGCGGCGCGACCGGCGCCGTAGCGGAACAGCTTCGTGCTCTGCCGGAGGCGCTCGCCGTGGCCGGGACTGAGTACGGACATGCGCTCCACTCAGTCCCGGCCACCCGCCGACCCGGTGACCGTGTTCCCCGTCGCGTCGGCGCGGATGGCTCCGATGTGCAGGTCGAGCTGGAGTCCGTAGTAGTCCTCGCGGGCGGCCTCCGCGACCAGAGCAGGCAATCCGGACAGGCGTGGCTCGTCGCGGGCGATGTCGGTGTACAGCGCCGCCAGGGCCGTGTCGTCGCGGCGCCGCCTCTCCGAGTCCCGCGTCTCCGAGTCCCGCGTCTCCGAGTCCTGCGACTCACCGATGGCCTCGGCGGTGAGGACCCCCGTCACCATGCGGCGCAGGAGGACGAAGTGACGGTGGGCCTGCTCCGGGGTCAGGCCCGCTTCGAGGAGGAGGCGCAGGGCCGTCGATGCCACGGCCCGGCCACCGGGACCGCAGGTGTCGCGGTGGCCGGGCCACGCGACGGTACAGGCATGACGCCTGGCGATGTCCCGTGTGAGCGAGGCCAGTTGCCGCAGATCGGATTCCCAGTCGCCGACGGCACCGAAACGTCCGGCCACCTCGGCGAGGACATGGTCTCCGAGGGCGACCATGAGGTCGTTCTTGTCCGCGAAGTACCGATAGAGCGCGCTGGCCACCACACCGACGCGGCTGCCCAGGGCGCGGAAGGTGACGGCGCCCGGCCCCTCCGCGACGCTGATCTCCACGGCGGCCTCGATGATCTGTTCGCGGGTGAGCGCGCCGCTCCGGCGCCGCCTGCGCGAGCCCGGTACGGCCTCCATCCGCGTCCTCCTTCACACGGTTCCATCCGCGTCCTCCTTCACACGGCACACCCGTACCGGTCAGACGGGCAGGTGGGGACTCAGCCGCTTGGCGGCGCCGGCCACGGCCGCACCGGCGGCGAAGGCGACACAGGCCAGCATCAGGAAGTACGCGGGCTGGGGCACCACGGCCGTCAGACGGTAGAACTGTCCGCCGAGGACGACTCCGACGGCGGCGAACATGCCGTTCAGCGCCAGGAACCGGTTGGTGAAACCGGGTGGGGCGACGGCTGCCGCCAGCGCCAGGCCGACCGGGGCGAGCACGATCTCGCCCAGGGAGAGCAGCAGGTAGGCGGTGACCAGCCAGGCCATCGAGACGTCGCCGGAGCGAGCGAGCAGGGCGGCCACCGCCATGACGCAGACACTCGCACCGGCCGCGGCCAGAGCACCGGCGAACTTGGTGGTCGTCGCCGCGCGGAGCCGGCCCAGGAAAGGCGCCAGCAGCAGGATGAACAACGGGTGCACGGACTGGAGCCAGCTCGCCGGGACCGTGAAGCCGTGTACGTCCCGGTCCGTGTGGTGCGCGGCGAAGAGAGACAGGACGGAGCCGCTCTGCGCGAAGATCATCCAGAAGGCCGCCGAGGCGGTCATGAGGCCGGTGAAGGCGGTCCGCCGATGGCGTCCGACCGCGCTGCGGCGGCCCAGCGCACGCAGGTAGAGGAAGGGCAGGAACAACGTGGCCGCGCCCAGGAGCGCCAGCATCGCGAGCAGCGGAACGACCCCGAGGACGACGGCGGTCACGGCGGCGGCGCCCGCCAGGACCACCGCGCCGGCGCGCCGGGCGGCCGTGCGCGCCTCCACGGGGGTCAGGGGGCGGCTGGGGGCGCCGCCGATGCCGTCGAGCACGCGCAGACCGATGCGGAACTGCGCGAGGCCCGCCGCCATTCCGAACGCGGCCGCGGCGAACCCCAGGTGCCAGGTGACCTTCTCCGCGAGGAATCCGGTGACGACCGGGGCGAGCAGTGCGGAGACCTGGATGCACATGTAGAAGCGGGAGAACGCCTCCTCCCGCTTGGCGGTGCCGCTGCTCGCGGAGACCATGGCGGCCAGGGACGGCTTGACCAGGCCCGTGCCGACGACGATCAGTGCCAGACCGGTGTACAGCGCGGGGGCGGCCGCGACCGCGAGTACGGCGTGTCCGCAGGCGATGAGGGTGCCGCCCGCCATCACGGCCCGGCGTGCGCCCAGGACCCGGTCGGCGAGCCAGCCCCCGGGGAGGCCGGCCAGGAAGTTCAGGGACATGTAGGTCGCGAAGAGTGCGGTGGCCGTCTGCTGGGACATCCCCAGGCCGCCGTCGACCGCAGGGGCGGTGAGGTACAGGACGAGGATCGCCGCCATGCCGAAGAAGCTGAACCGCTCCCACAGATCGACTCCGAGGAGGGTGAGCAGACCTCTGCGGCCGGCGGATGGCGAAGGGGTGGCTCTCGGCGCGGGTGGTGCGGAAAGCCCACTGCCGGCGCGGCTCGGGGTCTTCACGGCTTGTTCTCCGTCCTGCCCCGGGTGGTTCGACCGGAGGCGATACGGCCCTGAGGTGGGCCTCGGGCCGCGAGGGACCGCAGGGG
>NZ_JBHXLV010000165.1:0-14489 GCF_042721685.1 Streptomyces sp. NPDC058459
GCCTGAACGCGCGCCGGCCGGGCGGCGGGACTCCTCACCACCGAGCGGGCTCGACCAGCAGCCGGTGCGGACGCAGTGTGATGCCCACGCGGGTGGTGGCGTCCGAGTCCTCGACCTGACGGAACCGGTACTTCGCCGAGACGGCCGCGACGATCAGGCTCAGCTGGGCCATGGAGAAGTGGTCGCTGGGGCACTTGCGGTTGCCGACACTGAACGGGCTCATGGCGTACTTCGGCACCTCCTCGGCCCGCCCCGGCAGCCACCGGTCTGGGTCGAAGTCGAGGTGGCGGGCGTAGGAACGGCTGTCGCGGCCGATCGCGTAGGGGCTGTAGATGATGTCCGCCCCGGCCGGAATGCGATAGGCACCGAGTGCCGTGTCGGTGAGCGCGCGACGTGTCAATATCCATACGGCGGGCCGGAGTCGGAGGGCCTCCAGGACCACATTGTTGGTGTGGCCCAGCCTGCGTACGTGCTCGAATCCCACCGGTGCGCCGCCGGTTACCGATTCGACCTCCGCGCGCACCTTCTCGGCGTGCTCCGGGTGGTCCGCGAGGATCTCCAGGAGCCACATGATCGTGGAAGCGATTGTCTCGCTTCCGGGGGTGAGTATGGCGACGACCTGATCATGGATCTCCTGTTCGCTGATGGGGTCGCCATTGTCGTCCTTCGCCTCCAGCAAAGCCGTCAGCAAATCGTCCGGCTTTTGACCGGACGCCCTCCGCTCGGTGACGATCTCGTCCACCAGCAGATGCAGATCGGCCAGTGCCCGGTTGAATTCGCGGTGGGACGGGAACGGCAGCCGGTACAGCGGGCCCAGCGGCAGCACCATGCGCCGGTACATGCCACGGAAGACGGTGGCGAGGTCGGTGCTCAGCCGCTCCGCGCGCTCGTCCATGTACTGGCCGCGCAGCAGGCAGCGGGCCGCGATGCGCACGGCCACCCGGAAGGACTCGGAGGTGGCGTCGACGGGCACGCCGGGCTGCCAGCGCTCGGTGAGGGCGTGCGCCTCCTCCTCCATGATCGGCCCGTAGGCGGGGATCGCGGCGAGCCGGAACGCGGGCTGGATGGTGCGCCGCTGCCGCCGGTGCAGCGGGCCGTTGGCGGTGGCCACGCCCTGCTTGCCGAGCAGCCCCTCCAGCGACTCCCACACGGGTCCGTCGATCTTGTAGTCGGGGCTCAGCGCGAGTGCGCCGGTGAGCGCCGGCGCGGTGACGGCGTACACCGTCTTGGGGCCGAGCTTGAGGCGCACCACCTCGCCGTGGTCGCGCAGCTGGGACATGAACGCGAGCGGGTCGCGGGCCAGTTTCAGGCCGTGCCCGAGCACCGGGACGGCGCCCCCGGCGAGGGGTGGCTCCTTCAGACCGGCCAGTTCCCGCGTCTCGGGACCGATGGCGTCGACGGTCATTTCTCACCTGCCGCTTCGTTGTTGACGTACGGGGGTGTGGACCGGTCCTCCCAGTTGTCGACCATGTAGCGGCCGGACTCGTGGTGGAACCAGTAGACGGTGCTGAACCAGTTCCGCATATTGCCGACACAGGTCCGGACGGCGGTGCTCAGTTCCTTTCCGCGCATGGTGCCGTCGTCGAGTTCTGCGGCGAACTCCATTGCCTCGCGCTCGGCTTCGGTGAATTCGGCGATGCATTTCTCGATACGCCGCCTCAGTTCTCCGACGGCTTCTTCGAGCGTGAGCCCGGAATGGGTGATGAGGCTGATTCCGAGGTTGTGCACCTCGTCGCCCGCTATCTCCTTCGGCAGCGAGCACAGATCGTTGTACCAGGCGGCGAATTCCTGGCTCAGCAGGGCCGCACGCCGATAGGCCGGGTTCTTCCGCACCGGGTCGGGGAGTAGGCAGCCGGCGCTCGGTTCCAGGAGGTCGGTCCATATCCAGTGCGCGAAGGTGAGCCGCCTGAGCGCGAGGTACTCCTCGACGCCGGGTACGCGTCCCTCGGTACGGTTGCGGAACTCGCGGTCGTACGCCTCGATCACCTCGTGGAAGTGCCGGGCGAACCGCTCGTTCCAGGTGGACGGCAGGAACGCGTAGAGCCTGCGGACGCTGTCCGCGAAAGCGGCCACCAGCGCGTCCTGGTGGTGCAGATGGTCCTCGGGCGCGTCGAGCGCCGTGTGCAGACGCTGCCGCAGCCGCCGCCAGTCCTCGGGGCGGCCGTGCACGATGTCACGGTCGTGCCGGTCGTCCCAGACGAAGAACCACGCGCTGTAGTCGGCGATGGCCTGGAGGACGTCGTCGGGGGCGCCCAGGTAGTAGCCGGCCATCAGGTCCGTGTAGCACAGGTCGTCGGCGTACTCGCGGACCTTGTCCGGGGACATCAGCCGCTTTTCCAGCAGCCACCGCCGGGTGTTCTCCTGGAGCCTCGGCCAATACGGGTGCAGCTGCCGGGGAAAGGCGTCCTCGATCACCGGGAGCGCGAGGGACGGTGGTACCGCGACCGTTGTCGCCGATGTGGTGCCGCGTGAGAAAGCATGCACGAACAGACCCCTCTCGACCGCCGGCGGCACACGCCCCTCCCTGCCGTGCCGGGCGGGCGCCGTTGCGTATCCCCGACACCTATTCAGCACTACAACTGACCGTTAAGGGAACGGATTTGCTCCCTTCACTACCCCAAGTCGCCGGGATTCCTCCGACGCACAGCTGAACGAGCGGACGCACGAAGCCCGGCCGGATGGTCCCGGCCGGGCGTCATGGCTGTTCGGTGCGGTGGCGCCGGTGCGGCGCGGTCCCGTCAGTCGTTGGCGACCACGTCGTAGCGTGGTTCGTTCTCGGCCATCTGCCGCAGCGCGTCCTTGCGGTCCCGCTTGGACAGCCGGTCGATGTACAGGTAGCCGTACAGGTGGTCGGTCTCGTGCTGGAGGCAGCGGGCGAAGTAGCCGGTGCCGCGCACCCTGATCGGGTTGCCCTTCTCGTCCTGCCCGGTCACCTCGGCGTAGTCGGGGCGCGCGAGCGGCGCGTACGCCGTGGGCACGGACAGGCAGCCCTCGTTGCTGTCGTCCAGGCGGCGGGCGGCGGCGGGCAGTTCGACCAGCTCGGGGTTGACGACCACACCGGTGTGGCGCACGCCGTCGTCGTCCGGGCAGTCGTAGACGAAGACCTTCTGGCTCACACCGATCTGGTTGGCGGCCAGGCCCACGCCCTCGGCGGTGCGCTGGCTGGCGAACATGTCCGCGACCAGCTGCTCCAGCTCGGGGCCGAACTCGGTGACGTCCGCGCACTCCTTGTGCAGCACCGGGTTGCCGACCACCGTGATCGGCCGCGAGGTCCCGCGCTCACGCCAGCCGGCCTCACGCTCCTCACAGTCCTCCGTGTCGACGACATAGCCCTCGTCATCGACGGGGAGCACGCCCGCGTGCTGCTGATCGGTGTCCTGCTGAGCCATGACCGAGTGACGCCTTCCTGCACAAAAACTGGGGGGTGAATGCTGGTACAGGGTACGGGTAGCGCTCTGTCGGGGGCGCGGGGAACCGCGCGACCGGCCACGACGGACCGCCACCGGGCAGCGCCGGTCAGCACACCTCTTCGAGATCCCGCCAGTCCCTGGAGTCGGGGCTGTCGGCGACCCACCCGTCCAGCAGCCCCCGGACCAGCGAAGCCGGCGCGGCGATCCCGCACTCCCGCTCGGGCACCCACAGCTGCCCGTCCGTCCGGTGCCCCAGCGGACCGGGATGACCCGGCTCACTGTGGTCGTGGGGATCGAGATGCACACCCTCCCCCTCGTCGGACGGCATCCGCGACTCGGAACACATCCGGCAGAGCAGCCGCACGGAAGAGGACCAGTCCTCCGCCGCGAACCCGGCGTCCGCGGCGAGTTGCTCCAGCGCGTCCCGGTCCGCCTCGGTGGCCGCCTCCAGCAGCACCACCCAGGTTGGCACGGGCGAGGGCGCCCACAGCTCGATCTCGTCGAAGACCGGGAAGGAATGCCCGGTGGAGGTGGTGCGCTCGCCGTGCGGGACGCCGTCGTGCAGCACGACCTCTCCCCAGCGCCGCCCGGAGGAGGGCAGCGGGATGGACAGCACCTCGATCCGCGCCGGGTCCAGCCTGCGGCCCCAGACCACCTCGGCCTCACCCTCGGGGGAGAGCCGGACGGCCGCGCTGCCCAGCTCCATGCCGAGCGGCTCGCCGAGCGCGGTGGCACCACCTGGCACCTTCAGCCCGTACGCCTGCCAGGCGCGGCGGGCCAGTGGCCAGTCCTGGAGCGCGGTGGCGGCGATCCCGACGTTCCACCAGTCGGGGGCGCCGGTCTCCCGGTCCAGCAGGGCGACCGCGCGCAGTCCGGCGGCGCGGGCCTGTTCCCAGTCGTGCCGGAACTTGTGCAGCAGGGCCAGATTGAACCAGGACTCGGCGAGCCAGGGCTCCAGATCGGCGGCCCGTGTCAGCAGCTCGCCCGCGTCCTCGTACCGGCCGTCGCCGATGAGTGTGAACGCCCGGTCGGTCGCCTGCCGCCAGGAGGCGGAGGGCCGGTTCCGTACCTTCCCGAAGATCCTCACGATTCCCGCCTGCCAGTTCCGTTCCGCTCAGTGGGCTGGCTGTTGCCCCCGGTCTGCCTCTCCCTCGCATCCAACCACGTCACGTGGGAGAGGCGCTCATTACCCATCGGTTACCCAGCAACCGGCAGGGTCAGACAGTCGCGGGACAGCACCCGCGCCAGTGATTCCACCACCTCGGGGGCGTAGTCCCCGGCGGTGGCGAGCCGCAGTTCCTCCAGCGCGCGCAGCGGGCCCTCGGCCCCGGCGTCGCGGGACTTCTCCTCGTAGGCGTTGACCGCGCGCACGATCCGGGCGGCGACCGGCTGGTCCCGGTAGGGGTCGGCCTGCCGCTCCACGACCACGGCGACGGCCGCCGCCACGCCGGTCTGCCGGACCACGGCCCCGCCGAGCAGGGCGATACGGCGCTGCTCGGCGCCGGGCAGGCCGGCGGTGGCGCCCGCGGGGACCGGGTCGACCAGGCTGAGCTGGCCGATGTCGTGCATGAGGGCAGCGTGCTCCAGCACGGTCAGCTCGGCGCGGGTGAGCCCGAGGTCCCGGCCCACCGCGAGGCTGAGCGCGGCGACCCGGCGGGCGTGCCCGGCCGGGGTGTACCCGGCGATCTCGGTGGCGCGGGCCAGCGAGGTGATGGTCTGCCGGTAGGTGGCGCGCACGGCCGCGTACCGGCGCAGCGACAGCTGGGTCAGCAGCAGCGGGAGGCAGAACAGCGGCAGCGCCCACAGACCGGCGACGGCCACGGCGAGCGCCATCACCACGCCGGTGGCGCAGACGGCGGAGCCGATGCCGAGCAGCCCGCGCAGTTCCTCGCGCAGCAGCGCACCGAAGGGCCAGCGGGTGCGGGAGTGGGCGAGGGCGGCGGCCAGCACCGCGTCGCACAGCGCGGTCAGGACGAGCAGGGCGACCAGCAGCAGGGCGTAGGCGGAGCCGTCCCAGTGGGTGAACACACCCCGGCTGTAGGGGGGTTGGAAGCAGACGGCGGCGAACCCGACCTTGAGGACCCGGCGGGCGAGGTGGTCGGGGGTGGGGATGTGGGTGCGGCCGCGCCAGATGTGCGGGACCCCGCCGAGCAGCGTGGCGACGAGCACCACGGTGACGATCTGGGCGGCGCCGTGCCGGGCGGGGTGTCCGGCGACCGCGCCGAGCAGGGCGTAGGAGAGGGAGCCGGCGGTGCCCAGCGGTGCGGCGCGGCGGGAGCCGCCGCCCTTCCAGCGGGTGAGTTCGCCGACGGCTATGAGGACGCCGAAGGCGAGCGCGGTGCCCCCGTCGTCGACGCCGGTCCACAGGGTGGCGCCGAGCGCGAGGGCCGCGACGAGGGCGGCGGCGCCGTGGATGAGGCGCCGGACGCTCACCGGTGGGCCCCGGTGGTCCGGCCGTCCGTGTGCTGGCGGGGCGGGGTACCGGGCACGGCTTCGCCGGCTTCCTCGGTCTCGTCGGCGGTGACCTCGGGGCGCCAGCCGTGGCGGCGCAGCGCGGCGGTGAGCGCGCCGACCATCCGGGGGTCGAACTGGACACCCGCGCACCGCTCCAGCTCGGCGACGGCGACCTCGACGGGACGGGCCCGGCTGTAGCAGCGGTTGGAGGTCATGGCGTCGAAGGCGTCGGCGACGGCGACCACGCGGGCGCACTCGGGGATCTGGGTGCCCGTGAGCCCGTAGGGGTAGCCGCTGCCGTCGAGGCGTTCGTGGTGGTGCAGGATCGCCGCGCGGGCCTCCCCGAGGAAGGAGATGCCCCGGGTCATCTCGTGGCCGTACTCGGGGTGGAGTTCGATGATCCGGCGTTCCTCGGGGGTGAGCGGGCCGTCCTTGCGCAGCAGCCGGGTGGGGACGCCGAGCTTGCCGACGTCGTGCAGGATGCCCGCGAATCGGAGCACCTCCACGCGTTCGTCGTCCATGCCGAGCTGGCGGGCGATCATCACGGACGCCCGGCCGACGCGCTCGCTGTGGCCCCGGGTGTAGCCGTCCTTGATGTCGACGGCCTGGACGAGGGCGCGGATGGTGGCCTGGTGGGCGGCGCGCTCGCGGTGGTACTGGGCGAACACCCAGCAGGAGACGCCCATCGGGAGCAGCACGAGCAGGGCGGCGACGGGTCCGTAGGGGCTGCGCCAGAGCACGGCGGTCATCAGCCCGGCCAGGCCGTGCACGGCGACGGGGGCGAGGGAGCGGGTGAACAGCCCGCGCCAGGCCCGGCGGAGCGGAACCCGGTCGGCGGCGGCGTGCATGGCGCCGTCGAGCAGCGTGAGCACCAGGCAGAAGGCGAGCACGGCGGCGCCGGCGGGCAGCAGCGCGTACGGGAAGTCGGAGCCGTCGACGGCGGCACCGCCGTCGAGCGCGTGGTGCGTCCGGGCGGCCGCCCAGACGGCAAGCGCGGGCCGGGCGGCGCGCCACACCCGGCGCGGGAGCGTCGGCGCGTGCTCGACCGGGGAGAGCAGGGCGGCGGGCAGCGGGACGAGCGCGGCGGCGGCCGGCGGCAGCAGGAACGCCCCGGCGAGGAGTACGGGGTAGAAGGTGCCGCCGAAGCGGCGGCGGACGACCTGGTCGCAGAGCGCGTAGAGCACGGCGAGCAGAGCGAACGTCCTCCAGGGGGTGGGGGCGGCGGGTGCGGGCAGTGCGCAGAGCGCGGCGAGGAGGGCCGCGCCGGCCACACAGGCCCGCGCCCTCCCCGGCACCGTCTCCATGACGACCACCCCGCCCACATGCCGCCCGTACCCCGTCCGGGTGGAGCGTAGGACGGAGTACGGGTGCGGCGGGGGTCAGTCCGCTGGGATTAGCACGTTCGGGTGATGGAGGCGGCGGTCAGCTCTCGCGGGCGGCCGCGGTCACGTCATGCTCGGGCACGGTACCGCCGGAGCGGATCAGCTCGATCCGGCCCATGACCTTGGCGCGCAGGTCGGCGGGGACGTCGTCATGTCCGCAGCACCGCTTGACCAGCTTCTTGACGGCCTGCTCCAGCCCGTACTTCTCCAGGCACGGGTGGCATTCCTCGAAGTGGTGCTGGAACTTGTCGCGGTCGACGTCCGGCATCTCGCTGTCGAGGAACTCGTACAGGTGGTCGAGGACCTCACCGCAGTCCGTCTCGTGCGGCTCTCCGCAGCTCATGAGCCCGAGCCTTTCGATTCGTGCGACTCTCCGGCGCCGGCCGGGACCAGTCCGCGCTCGCGCGCGTAGTCCTCCAGCATGCCGCGCAGTTGACGGCGGCCCCGGTGCAGCCGGGACATCACCGTGCCGATGGGTGTCCCCATGATGTCCGCGATCTCCTTGTAGGCAAAGCCCTCCACGTCCGCGAGGTACACGGCGATGCGGAACTCCTCGGGGATCGCCTGGAGCGCCGACTTCACGTCCGAGTCCGGCAGATGGTCCAGCGCCTGGGACTCGGCGGAGCGCAGCCCCGTCGACATGTGCGACTCGGCACGCGCGAGCTGCCAGTCCTCGATCTCCTCAGCCGCGCTGCGCTGGGGTTCACGCTGCTTCTTGCGGTACGAGTTGATGAAGGTGTTGGTGAGGATGCGGTACAGCCACGCCTTGAGGTTGGTACCTTCGCGGAACTGGTGGAACGACGCGTACGCCTTGGCGTACGTCTCCTGCACCAGGTCCTCCGCGTCGGCAGGGTTGCGCGTCATGCGCAGCGCGGCCGAGTACATCTGGTCGAGGTATTCGAGCGCGTCCCGCTCGAAGCGCGCGCTGCGCTCCGTGCTGGTCTCGGCGCCCGCCCCCGCGTTCACGCCCTGGCCCTCGGGCAGCTCCGCCTGGCCGCTGCCGGCCCCTGCGTCGGTACCGGTGACCGGACCCACCTCCTCAAGTTCCCGCGCGAGGCCGAGACCGGCCCCACTCGTTTCGGAGGATAGAACACGACCCGTACCCGCCGCCGCTCGAATCGGAGCGGTCTTGGCCGCGTGCAGCACCGTCCAGTCCAGGCCAGTACGGCTGCTGCGACTCGGACATGCGGTCGAACCCATGCGGCTGACTTCCTCTCCCGCGACGACGCCTCACCGGCGTTCCAGTACTTCTGTCCGCCACAACAGCGGTGCCCCGTCCGGCATTCCCGAGGTTCACCCGAGTGACGCGGCCCACCTGGAGACGGCGTCCGTCACGGTCTTCAGCGCGGCCCCCTGAGTCACGGGGGCCCGCTTCGGCACGGCGAAGGAGTGATCGCCGAAGGGCACCTCGACGAGTTCGAAACCGCCGTCGGGGAATTCGCCGGGGCGGCCGAAGGGGTCGTTCCCGCCCTGGACGACGAGCGTGGGCACGCCGGCGCCGAGCAGCTCGGCGGCGCGGGACTTCCCGGGCTTGCCCGGGGGATGCAACGGGAAGCTCAGCACGAGCACCGCGTGGGCGCCCAGCTCGGTGGCGGTGCGGCAGGCGACACGGGCGCCCGCGCTGCGGCCACCGGAGATCACCGGCAGGCCGGGCCGGGTCAGCGCGGGCCACAGGCCCCGCCAGCCGGTGTCCAGGGTCCTCGGCGCCGGGGCGACCCTGCGCCCGGCCACCCGCCAGGGCTGCTCCACCAGGGCGACGCTCACCCCGCGCGCGGGCAGGACCGCGGCGAGGGCCTGAAGGTCGCGGGCGTCGATCCCGCCCCCGGCGCCGTGGCTCGCGGCCAGGACGAGGCGGGGGTCGTCGGCGGGGTGCCAGGTGACGCGGGCTGTCCCGGCCTCGGTCTCGACGGTCTCGGTCACAGCGGCGGAAGGGAGGCTCACATCAGAAGAGTGTGCCCTCCTCCGGTCCCTCCAGCTCCTTCAGCAGCTCCGGGCCGTTGTTGCGGACGTTGCTGACGGCCGTGGGCACCGGGTAGGCCCGCATCAGGCCCTCGGGCGGCGGGGCCAGCAGCTCCCGCAGTTCGCCGGGGTCGGTGCGGGCGGGGTCCAGCCAGGCGTCCCAGCGGTCCGGGGTGAGCATCAGGGGCATCCGGGGGTGGATGTCGGCGAGTGAGCCGGGGCCCTCGGCCGGGGCGACGGCGAGGGGGCCCCGCTCGGCCTCCGTGGTGATCACCGAGCAGGTGGCCCACCAGGCGCCGGGATGGTCGGCGGGCAGGGTCGCGTCCCGCCAGAACTCGTACAGCCCGGCCATGGCGAACACCGAGCCGTCGGCGGGGAGCACGAAGTACGGCTGCTTGCGGGCCCGCTTCTTCCTGCCCTCCACCTCCAGGTCGCGCTCCTGCTCGCCGGTGACCCACTCGTAGTAGCCGTCGGCGGGCAGGATGCAGCGGCGGGCTGCGAAGGCGCGGCGGTAGGCGGGCTTCTCGTGCACGGTCTCCGCGCGGGCGTTGATCATCCGGGCGGCGCCCTCGCGGGTCTTGGCCCAGGACGGCACCAGTCCCCACCTCAGCCGGCGCAGCTGGCGAACCGGACGGCGGTCGGCGGCGTCTTTCAGCGGACGGTCCAGGACCGCGTAGACCTCCTTGGTCGGGGCCACGTTGTAGTCCGGCGGGAGGGTCTCCTCGGGCTCCGGGGCCCGGCCGCCCGTTTCCGCCGGGGCAGGGGGGACCCCCACCTCTATGTCGAAGACCGCCGCGAGATCCTCTGGACCACGACTGGCCGCATACCGTCCGCACATACCGGCCACACTGCCAGACTCCGCCCGACGACAGGGAGCCATCCGTATTCATGGACAGCAACACGACCACCGCGCTGCCCGATCTCTGGGACCGGCTCAGCGGCACCCAGCCCGGACCCGACCCGTGGGTGGTGCTCGCCACGCTGGCCGCCGCGCTCGCCGTGGTCGCCCCGCACCCGGTGTGGCGGGTGGCCCGGAACGCGATCACCATCGCGCACGAGGGCGGCCACGGGCTGACCGCCCTGGTCACCGGCCGGAAGCTGACCGCGATACGGCTGCACTCCGACACCAGCGGCCTCACGGTGAGCCGGGGCAAGCCGTACGGGATCGGCATGATCCTGACGGCCGCCGCGGGCTACACCGCGCCCTCGCTGCTCGGGCTGGGCGGTGCCGCGCTGCTGGCCGCCGGGCGGATCACCCTGCTGCTGTGGGTGGCGACCGCGCTGCTGCTGGCGATACTGGTGATGATCCGCAACGCCTACGGCGTGCTGACCGTGGTGCTGACCGGCGGGGCCTTCCTGCTGGTGTCCTGGCTGGCGGGACCGCAGGTGCAGGCGGCTTTCGCGTACGCGGTGGTGTGGTTCCTGCTGCTGGGCGGGGTGCGTCCGCCGTTCGAGCTGCAGGCCAAGCGCAGGCGGGGCGGCGCCGGGGACTCGGACGCGGACCAGCTGTCCCGGCTCACCCATGTGCCGGCGGGGCTGTGGCTGTTCCTGTTCCACGCGGTGTCGCTGTGCTCGCTGATCGGCGGCGGGCGGTGGCTGCTGCGGCTGTGAGCGTCCGGTACCCGGGTTCGATCAAGATCTGGGCGGGTTCTCAGCCACTAAAGTGGGGCGCATGACCGTGAACCCCGCTCATACCGTCCTCTGGCCCGCCCCGCACGCGACCGGAGCCGTCGACGCGACGGTCCATGTGCCCGGTTCCAAATCGGTCACCAACCGGGCCCTGGTGCTCGCCACCCTCGCCTCCGAGCCGGGCTGGCTGCGCCGGCCGCTGCGCTCGCGGGACACCCTGCTGATGGCCGGGGCGCTGCGCGCGATGGGCGTGGGGATCGAGGAGGGCGTCGGCCCGGACGGCTCCGGCGAGGCGTGGCGGGTGCTGCCGACGGGGCTGCGCGGTCCGGCTGCGGTGGACGTCGGCAACGCGGGCACGGTCATGCGCTTCCTGCCGCCGGTCGCCGCGCTGGCCGACGGCCCGGTCCGCTTCGACGGCGACCCCCGGTCCCACGAGCGCCCGCTGCACGGCGTGATCGACGCGCTGAGGGTGCTGGGCGCCCGGATCGACGACGACGGCCGGGGCGCGCTGCCGCTGACCGTGCACGGCGGCGGGGCGCTGGAGGGGGGCCCGGTGTCGGTGGACGCCTCCTCCTCGTCCCAGTTCGTCTCGGCGCTGCTGCTGTCCGCGCCGCGCTTCAACCAGGGCGTGGAGGTCCGCCACACCGGCGCGACGCTGCCCTCGCTCCCCCACATCCGGATGACGGTGGACATGCTGCGCGCGGTAGGCGCCCAGGTGGACACCCCGGAGTCGGGCGGTGAGCCGAACGTGTGGCGGGTGACGCCGGGCGCCCTGCTGGGCCGGGACCTGACGATCGAGCCCGACCTGTCCAACGCCCAGCCGTTCCTGGCGGCGGCCCTGGTCACCGGCGGCAAGGTGACGATCCCGGACTGGCCGGAGCGCACCACCCAGCCGGGTGACCGGCTGCGGGAGATCTTCACCGAGATGGGTGGTTCCTGCGAGCTGACCGAGTACGGGCTCGCCTTCACCGGCTCCGGCGCCGTGCACGGCATCGACGTGGACCTGGGCGACGTGGGCGAGCTGACTCCCGGCATCGCCGCGGTCGCCGCCCTCGCCGACTCCCCCTCCACCCTGCGGGGCGTGGCCCACCTCCGGCTGCACGAGACGGACCGGCTGGCCGCGCTCACCAAGGAGATCGACGAACTCGGCGGCGACGTCACCGAGACCGCCGACGGCCTGCACATCCGTCCGCGCCCCCTGCACGGCGGCGTGTTCCACACCTACGACGACCACCGGATGGCGACGGCCGGCGCGATCATCGGCCTGGCCGTGCCCGGGGTGCGGATCGAGAACGTGGCGACCACGGCCAAGACGCTCCCGGACTTCCCCGAGCTGTGGGCCGGGATGCTCGGTAACTGACGGGCGGACTGACGATCATGCGCCGCTACGGCAAGCACACCGACGAGGACGACATCCGCACGCGTCCCAACCGCAAGGGCAACCGGCCGCGGACCAACATCCGGCCCAAGCACGAGGACGCGGCGGAGGGCATGGTCCTCACCGTCGACCGGGGCCGGCTGACCTGCCTGGTCGAGGGGCGGACCATCACCGCGATGAAGGCCCGCGAGCTGGGCCGCAAGGCGGCCGTGGTGGGCGACCGGGTCTCGATCGTCGGTGACCTGTCGGGCCAGAAGGACACGCTCGCGCGGATCGTGCGCATCGGGGAGCGCTCCTCCCTGCTGCGCCGCACCGCCGACGACGACGACCCCTACGAGCGGGTCGTGGTGGCCAACGCCGACCAGCTCGCCGTCGTCACCGCGCTCGCTGACCCCGAGCCCCGCCCCCGGCTGATCGACCGCTGTCTGGTCGCGGCCTTCGACGGCGGTCTGACCCCCCTGCTGGTCCTGACCAAGTCGGACCTCGCCTCCCCGGACAAGCTGCTGGAGCAGTACGGCGACCTGGACATCCCCTATGTGGTCACCAGCCGCGAGGAGCTGGAGAACGGCGACGCGGCCGACCGGGTCCGCGAGCAGTTGGGCGGCAGGATCACGGCGTTCGTGGGCCACTCAGGCGTCGGCAAGACCACCCTGGTCAACGCGCTGGTCCCGGTCGACCGGCGGCGTACGACGGGACATGTCAACGCGGTGACGGGCCGGGGCCGGCACACCACGACCTCGGCGCTCGCGCTGCCGCTCGGCGACGGCACCGGCTGGGTGGTCGACACCCCGGGCGTACGGTCCTTCGGGCTGGCGCACATCGAGCCCTCCCGGGTGATCAACGCCTTCCCGGACCTGGTGCCGGGCACGGCCGAGTGCCCGCGCGCGTGCAGCCATGACGAGCCGGACTGCGCGCTGGACGCCTGGGTGGCCGAGGGACACGCCGGCCAGGCCCGCCTGTACTCGCTGCGCCGGCTGCTGGCGACGAGGGAGCGCCGGGAGGGCGACTGAGGCTCGCGTGGTTTGCCGGGGCGGGCGTTCGGTAAGTGCATAATCGCACCGAGCCGGAGATCCGGGCCCAGGGTCTTGCCTCCGGATCAGGCCGGCTCGGGCCGAGGGCGCTTCGCGGCTGACCCGTGCGGGGTCTGGTGCGTGCGGTCGCGAGGCGGAGGAGGGCGTCGACGCGGAGCGTCGGCGACCGACGACAACGCCGCAGAGGTGCGCGCCAGGGCCCGCCACACCGGCAGGATCCGGAAGACAGACCCTAGGGGAGGACAGCGCATGACGTGGCTGCTGGTCATCGTCGCCGGGCTTCTGGAGACCGGTTTCGCCGTGTGCCTGAAGCTGTCCCACGGGTTCACCCGGCTCTGGCCGACGATCGCCTTCGCCTCCTTCGCGCTCGGCAGCTTCGGCCTGCTGACCCTGGCCCTGAGGAAGCTGGACGTCGGTCCCGCCTACGCGGTGTGGACCGGCATCGGCGCGGCCGGGACGGCGATCTACGGCATGGTGTTCCTCGGTGACCTGGTGTCCACCCTGAAGATCATCTCCATCTCCCTGGTGATCGCCGGGGTGATCGGCCTCCAGCTGTCGGGCTCGGCGCACTAGCCCTCAGAGTTCCCGGTGCAGGGCGCGGTGGACGAGCCCCGCGGTGCCACCCTCGCCCGCCGGTGCCGCCACGCAGGACAGGGCGAGCCGGAGGGCGAGTTCACAGGCGAAGGCAAGCTCGGCGGTGCCGGCCGCCGGGGTGCCGGGCGCGGCGAGGACGGCCACGGCCCGGTCGCGCACCATCCGCAGGAAGTCCCCGGGTGCGGGCAGCGGCACGTCGGCCCGCCGCTGCGCGGGCACCGTGGAGGTGGAGGGCAGGCCGGGGCGGGCGGGCTCGGGGAGCCGTTCGTGCCAGCTGCCGGTGAGCATGGCCCGTACCAGCGCGCTGGTACGGGCGGTGGTGGCGGTCCACTCGGCGGCGGCGGCGAGCCGGTCGCGGGGGTCGGCGTGGCCGGCGAGGGCGCGCTCCACCCCGGCGAGGTAGCCGTCGGCCTCGCGCCGCATCAGGGCCCTGGCCAGGCCGTCCTTGCTGCCGAACTCGTTGTAGAGCGTCTGCCGGGACACTCCGGCGGCCGCGGCCACGTCGACCATCCGGACCGTCGACCACGGCCGGCCGGCGAGCGCTCTGCCTGCGGCGTCCAGCAGCGATTCGCGGGCTGCGGGCATCTTCGCCTCCCTGGGGCGCGAGCTGTGGCGCTCAGATTTGACTCGCCGACCGGCCCTGTCAAGGGTC
>NZ_JBHXLV010000166.1:0-14475 GCF_042721685.1 Streptomyces sp. NPDC058459
TTCCCCCCGGCAGACTCAGCCGGGCACTGACCCGGACACTGGCTGAGATCGCCGAACGGCTCCTGCCCGCCCGTCGGCACCGGACCTGCCCCCGCGTGATCAAACGCAAGATGTCCAACTGGCCCCTCAAACGAGCCGAACACCACAACCGGCCACCACCCGCGCCAACGACGATCACCACCCGACCAGCAACCATCTTAGTCACCGGCATTGCCCCTAGGGCGAAGACGAGGAAGGGGCGCGCGGAGAGTCTCCGGGCGCCCCTTCCGCATGTCGTCGGGATCAGCGGGACCTGCCACCGCCGCCCTTCGGCATCCGCATGCCCTTCGGCATCGGGCCCTTGGGGAGCGGCATGTTGCTCATCAGGTCGCCCAGCGCCCGCAGCCGGTCGTTGGTGACGGTGACCTGGGGGCCGGTCAGCACCCGGGGGTACTTCAGCATGGTGGTGCGCAGCTTCTTCAGCGGCACCTGGCCCTCGCCGTCACCGACGATCACGTCGTGCACAGGCACGTCCGCGACGATGCGGTTCATCTTCTTCTTCTCGGCCGCCAGCAGGCTCTTCACCCGGTTCGGGTTGCCCTCGGCCACCAGCACGATGCCTGCCTTGCCGACGGCGCGGTGCACCACGTCCTGGCTGCGGTTCATCGCCACCGCGGGGGTGGTGCTCCAGCCGCGGCCGACGTTGTCCAGTACCGCGGCGGCCGCACCCGGCTGGCCCTCCATCTGCCCGAAGGCGGCCCGCTCGGCCCGGCGGCCGAACACGATCGCCGTCGCCAGCAGACCGAGCAGCAGACCCAGGATGCCGCCGTAGACGGGGTGCCCGATCAGGAAGCCGATCACGAGGAGGACGGCGAAAATACCGAGTCCGACGGCCGCGAGTACAAGACCGATCGTCCTGTCGGCCTTGCGGGTCATCTTGTACGTGAGAGCGATCTGCTTCAGTCGCCCTGCGCTCGCGGCGTCCGCCGCGGTTTCCTTCCTCGCCATGCTCACGAGTCTACGTGGCCACCGGAGCACTCTCGACGGCGGTGCCCGGCGAGAAGCGGGCGCTCAGGGGCGGGTGGCGACGCGGTCGAGGAACTGCTGCGCCTCGACCCGGTCCCTGGCGCGGCGGCGGTCCTCCAGGACGGAGTTCCAGGCGTTGCGGCGGGCGGTGCGCTGGCCGCCCTGCAGCAGCAGCGTCTCGACCGCGCGCAGCGCGACGGTGAAGGACGGGATGGCGGTGGCGCGGACGGGTGCGGCCTGCATGATCGAGGTCCCCCCTCGGTGCGGGTGGTGTACGGGGCGTGATACCAGGGTCACTGATTGGTGTTACCAGTGCGTGACCGACCGGTCAAACGGTGGTGAAGCCTCGACGCGGGGGCCGCGGACGCCGACGCGGCCCCGCCATGGGTCCTCATCAGCGAGGACGGACGGGACCGCGTCGACTCGGCCGGTACCGGCCAGTAGGAACTTGTGCGTGATTTCACACGACTTGCTCACACCTGGCTTTCTCACACCCGGCTTGCGCACACCGGGCCTGCTCAGACCGCCTGGGCGGCGACGTACGCACCACGCTTCTCGACGGCCATCTGGTAGAGACGCCCGGCGCGGTAGGAGGAACGGACCAGCGGGCCCGACATCACACCGGAGAAGCCGATCCGCTCGGCCTCCTCCTTCAGCTCCACGAACTCCTGCGGCTTGACCCAGCGCTCGACCGGGTGGTGGCGCACGGAGGGGCGCAGGTACTGGGTGATGGTGACCAGCTCGCAGCCGGCGTCGTGCAGCTGCTGGAGCGCCTCCACGACCTCCTCGCGGGTCTCGCCCATGCCGAGGATCAGGTTGGACTTGGTGACCAGGCCGAAGTCGCGGGCCTCGCTGATGACCTTCAGCGAGCGCTCGTAGCGGAAGCCGGGGCGGATGCGCTTGAAGATGCGCGGGACCGTCTCGACGTTGTGCGCGAAGACCTCGGGGCGGGACTCGAAGACCGCGGCGAGCTGCTCGGGCACCGCGTTGAAGTCGGGGGCCAGCAGCTCGACCTTGGTGCGGCCGGTCTCGCGGCCCGCCGTCTGGGCGTGGATCTGGCGCACGGTCTCGGCGTACAGCCAGGCGCCGCCGTCCTCCAGGTCGTCGCGGGCGACGCCGGTGATCGTGGCGTAGTTGAGGTCCATGGTGACCACGGACTCGCCCACGCGGCGCGGCTCGTCCCGGTCCAGGGCCTCGGGCTTGCCGGTGTCGATCTGGCAGAAGTCACAGCGCCGGGTGCACTGGTCGCCACCGATGAGGAAGGTCGCCTCGCGGTCCTCCCAGCACTCGTAGATGTTGGGGCAGCCGGCCTCCTGGCACACCGTGTGCAGGCCCTCGCTCTTCACCAGGTTCTGCATCTTGGTGTACTCGGGGCCCATTTTCGCCCGCGTCTTGATCCACTCGGGCTTGCGCTCGATGGGGGTCTGGCTGTTACGGACCTCCAGGCGCAGCATCTTGCGTCCGTCGGGTGCGACTGCGGACACGACCGGCTCCCTGCTTGTTGCGAAGTTGAGTCTTCGATTCTTCGGCGTACACCAGGGTACGCCCGTGTTCATCGGGCCTTGCGAGGGAGAAAACCTCTTGGACGCAGGCCGCATTCCCGGATCAGACCGCGGCGGGCTTCTCGATCACCCGGGGCGCGAGGACGGCGTCGGCCATGACCTCGCGCAAGTGGCGTTCGACCACCGGGACGACCTCCTCGATCGTGATGTCCCGGCCCAGCTCGGCGGCGAGCGAGGCCACCCCCGCGTCCCGGATGCCGCACGGGATGATGCGGTCGAACCAGCGGTTGTCCGGGTTCACGTTGAGGGCGAAGCCGTGCATGGTGACGCCCTTGGCCACCCGGATGCCGATCGCGGCGATCTTGCGGTCCTCGCGGCGCTGGCCGGCGTTGGAGGGGGCGTACTCCGGGCCGTTCATCCGCGGGTCGAACTCCTCGTCGGCGATCCGGGGATCGAAGTCGAGGGAGAGACCGCCGAGGCGCCGCTCGACCGGGTCGCCCAGCACCCAGACACCGCTGCGGCCCTCGATCCGGGTGGTCTCGACCCCGTACTCCGCGCAGGCGCGGATCAGGGCCTCCTCCAGGCGGCGCACATGGGCGATGACGTCCACCGGGCGGGGGAGCTTCTGGACGGGGTAGCCGACCAGCTGGCCCGGACCGTGCCAGGTGATCTTGCCACCCCGGTCCACGTCGATCACCGGGGTGCCGTCCAGCGGGCGCTCGCTCGGCTCGGTGCGTCGGCCGGCCGTGTACACCGGGGGGTGCTCCAGCAGCAGCACGGTGTCGGAGATCTCGTCGGCGAACCGGGCCGCGTGCACCCGGCGCTGCTCGTCCCACGCCTCCTGGTAGTCGACGGCGTCCGCGCCGAACCCCATGTGGACGAACCGCAAGTCACTCACGGCAAGCGCCTCCCTAAGCCGGGCACCCCTCGTCGGGTCTGTCAGGCGCGTACAGCGCCCACGCCACTGTACGTCCGGACGGATGACGTCAGCCGCGCGGGTAATCCTCACACGATCGGATGAATGCACGGGGAACGCGGCGAGGGGTTGCTCACTCCCCGCTACATTCGCGCCGTTCGTGAGGCCAAAAGGGCTGTTCACAGCCCGTCCCGGCACCTCAGTGGCCTGTCAGGCAGGAGACCGCACCGCACATGACGGACCGACCCGCGCAGCGCACCCCCAACCGCCAGCTCGCCGCGCTCATCGCAGAGGCGGGGTTCTCCAACGCGGGTCTGGCCCGTCGCGTCGATCAGCTCGGCCTGGAACACGGGCTGGACCTCAGATACGACAAGACCTCCGTCACCCGCTGGCTGCGCGGCCAGCAGCCGCGCGGTACCACTCCCGCGCTGATCGCCGAGGTGTTCACCCGCCGCCTCGGCCGCCGACTCACCGCCCAGGATCTCGGTCTGGACGCGTGCGCCCCGGTGTACGCCGGGCTGGAGTTCGCCGGCACGCCCGAGGAGGCCGTGGACATCGTCAGCGGGCTGTGGCGCAAGGACTCCGGCAGCCACGCCGAGCTGCGCAGGATCGCCTTCACGCCCGCCGGGCTGGTCGTGCCCAGCCGGGACTGGCTGATCGGCAAGGCCGACGACCGGGTGGCGCGGGAGCCGGCCGTACGGGTGCCCGCGCAGGCCCGGCCCCCCGAGGCCGCACCCGTGCGCGCGCCAGCCCCGGCCACCGGCGCCGAGCGGCCCTCCGGGCACCGGGTGACCGGCGGGGACCTCGCCGCGCTGCGCTCGGTGGGGGAGCTGTTCCGGGCGCTGGACGACCAGTACGGCGGCGGGCACGCCCGGCAGGCGCTCGTGCGCTATCTGGAGCACGAGTGCGAGCCGATGCTGCGCGGCAGCTACTCCGAGCAGACCGGCCGCAGGCTGTTCGGCGCGGCCGCCGACCTCACCCGCCTCGCCGGCTGGACCTCGTACGACATCGCCGCGCACGGCCTCGCCCAGCGGTACTTCGTGCAGGCCCTGCGGCTCGCCCAGGCGGCCGGGGACCGGGCCTACGGCTCCTATGTGCTGGTCACCATGAGCCGCCAGGCCGTCTACCTCGGCCACGGGCGGGAGGCCGTCCAGCTCGCGCGGGTCGCCCAGCAGGGGATCTGCACCGGCGCGCCGCCCGTCGTGCAGGCGCTGCTGCACGCGGCGGAGGCGCGGGCGCACGCCCTCCTCGGGGAGACGCGGGCGTGCACCGCCGCGCTGGTACGCGCCGAACGCGCCCTGGAGACGGCCCGGCCCGGCGACGACGTGCCGCACTGGGCGCGCTTCTTCGACGAGGCGCAGCTCGCCGACGAACTCGGCCACTGCCACCGGGACCTGCACCAGTTCCGGGCGGCCGCCCAGCACGCGGAGCGCTCGCTGCGGCTGCGTTCGGCCGCCCACGCCCGCAGCCGGCTGTTCTCCCGTGTGGTGCTGGCCACCGCCCGCCTCGGCCTCGGTGACCTCGACCAGGCGTGCGCCCTGGCCGCCGAGGCCGCCGCCCAGGCCGCCGAGATGCGCTCGGTCCGGGCCGTGGAGTACATCCGGGACTTCGAACGCCGCCTGGAGCCGTACCGGGACGCGCCCCCGGCGCGGGGGTACCGGGAGCGGGTGGCGGCGCTGGGGTAGCGGCAGGGGGGCGCCCACTGCCATGGGCGCCCCTCTGGGGGCCTATGCCGCCCGTGGCATCGACGCCGGCGGGTCCGCGAGGTGCATCGGGGTGGCGGCTCCCAGGTCGGTGAGGACGGCCGCGGCGGCCCGGGTGGCCGAGTGCAGGGCGCCCTGGAGGGTGCCGGTGTCGCGGTGGTCGCCGCACACATAGAGGCCGGCCATGAGGCGTACCGGGCGATGCGGGTCGTACGCGGGGCGCATCGCCGGGACCGCGTCCGGGGTGTGGTGCACGGCCAGGGTCTCCCAGCGGTGCGTGGGCGTGCCGTAGAGCCGGGCCAGCTGGGTGCGGACGGCGGAGTCCACGTCCCCGGGCGGGGTGCCGAGCACGGTCGAGGAGATCAGCGCGCGGCCGGCCGGGGCCCGGCCGGGGTCGACCTCGCTGAGCACCGCCGTGTGCGCGACCGGGCCGCCCCGGTCGGCGTCCAGCACCAGCGACGTGCCCGTCGCCAGCGCCGGGGCGGGGTCGTCGGTGGTGTGGTGGACGACGGTCACCGGGTGGAAGTCCGGGACGCGCAGGCCCGGCAGCAGCTCGGCGGCCGCGCGGGCGTCCGTGGCCAGCAGTACCGCGCGGCAGCGCAGTACACCGTGCTCGGCGGTGGTCACCGAGGTGGTGGAGACCGAGGTGACCCGTACCCCGGTGCGCACCGTGCCCGGCGGCAGGGCCCGCGCCAGCAGGCCGGGCAGCGCCTCCGCACCGCCCGCCGGCACGGCGAACCGTCCCCCGGCGAACGCCCGCAGGGCGAGGTCGGCGGCCCGGCTGGACGTGGCCAGCCCCGGGTCGCACAGCAGCGCGGCGAGCAGCGGACGCAGGAAGCCCTCGACCGTACGGGCGGGAACCCCGCGCGCGGCCAGGGCGTCGGCGGCGGCCTGCTCCGGGCGGGCCAGCAGCCGGTCCACCGGGGTGGCCGCGATCCGGGCCAGGGCGGCGTTCAGCCGGGCCTGGTCCCACGCGCCGCCCAGCGGCGTCCCGGTCCGGCCCGGTGCGGTGGCCGGACCCCTGGGGGCGCTCGCCAGGGCGCGCGCCACATGGAGTGCGCCCCTCGCGCCCCCTACGGGTGCCGGCGCGCCCGCGCGGTGCGTGCGGCCGTCCCGGTGCAGCAGCACCCCGGGCGCGAACTGCCGCAGCGCGAGCGGCTCCAGCCCCGGCGCGGTGCGCAGTACGGGGGTGGCGGTGATCAGTGGTGCTCCGGCACGGTCGAGACGGAAGCCGTCGACGCTCTCGGTCGACATGCGGCCGCCGACCTCCGGGGCGGCCTCCAGAACTGCGGTCGTCACTCCTGCGCCGGTGAGCCGATGGGCCGCCGAGAGTCCGGCGACCCCCGCTCCCACGACGACGACGTCCACCTGGTACGCGGGCTCAAGCACGAGGCCCCTCCTGTGGTTGCGCGGCGGTGGAGAGGTGATGCCCTCAACTGGCCCGCCAGATACGCGAGTTCTGGCCGAGATTAGGGTCATTGTCGGTCAGGGTCAGTTGCGCACCGGCGGAGCACGGTCGCACAACGGTCGCATGCGGTCATGCCCGCCGGGTGCCCATCGAGTGCCCACGGGGATCACGCCCATGCCGCCGGACTACTCCCCGCTCCGCTCCGCCGCGCGGATCGTGTCCTCGATACCGGGGAACGCGAACCGGAACCCGGACTCCAGCAGCCGCCTGGGCACCACCCGCTGACTGCCCAGCACATCCCCGGCCATCTCGCCCAGCACCGTCTTCAGCACCGCCGCCGGCACCGGGAACGGCGTCGGCCGGTGCAGCACCCGCCCCATCGCCTCGGTGATCTCCTGGTTGGTCAGCGGGTGCGGCGCGGTCAGGTTGAACGGGCCGGACAGGTCGTCCCGGTCCAGGAGGTGCCGGATCGCGGCCACCTCGTCGTCCAGCGCGATGTACGACCAGTACTGCCTGCCGTTGCCCAGCCGCCCGCCGAGCCCCGCCCTGAACAGGGGGAACATCTTGGCCCAGGCCCCGCCCCCGGACGCCACCACCAGCCCGGTGCGCACGAACGCCGTGCGTACGCCGGCCTCCCGTACCGGCGCCGTCGCCTCCTCCCACTCCTCGCACACCGAGGGCAGGAACCCCTCGCCGGGCGGCGCGTCCTCGTCCGTGATCCGGTCGCCGGTCTCGCCGTAGAAGCCGATCGCGCTGCCGTTCACGAAGACCCGGGGCGGCTCCGGCAGGGAAGCCGCCGCCTCCGCGAGTGCCGCGGTGCCCAGCACCCGGCTGTCCCGGATCGCCCGCTTGTACGCGGGCGTCCAGCGCCGGTCCCCGATCCCGGCCCCCGCCAGGTTCACCACCGCGTCGACACCGGCCAGCCCGGCCGCGTCCACATGACCCCGCTCGGGGTCCCAGCGGACCTCGTCCGGGCCCTGCGGCTCGCGCCGGACCAGCCGCACCACCCGGTGCCCGTCGTCGGTGAGGGACCGCACCAGGGCGCTGCCGATGAGACCGGACGCGCCGGTCACCGCGATTCGGGAAGAGTCCATGATCTCAGCATGCCCCGCACGACCGGATTCAGGGCGGGCGCCGTGATCCGAACGGCCCCCTACGAGGTGATCAGCCGCCCCGTGTCCACCGGCACCGTCGCCGACTCCGCCCGCCGGGCGTCGGCCGAGACCTCCGCAAACGTCAGCACGTACCCCGTCTCGGAGCTGGAGGTGGACCGGGCGAAGACCACGCCGCACACCCGGCCCTCCGTGGTCAGCAGCGGGCCGCCCGAGTTGCCCGGCCGCACGGTGGACCGGATGGAGTAGATCTCCCGGGTGACCGTGCGGTCGCTGTAGATGTTCTGCCCGGTCGCCCGCACCCGGTTCGCCACCGTCGCCGCCTGGAGATCCAGGCTGCCGTCCTCGGGATACCCCGCGACCACCGCCGACTCCCCGCGCCGCGCGGACGCGTGGAACGGCAGCACCGGCGCCCGCAGCCCCGGCACGTACAGCACCGCCACGTCCTTGTCCGGGTCGAACAGCACCACCCGCGCCCGGTACACCGGGCCGACCCCGCCGATCCGCACCGTCGGAGCGTCGATACCGGCCACCACGTGGGCGTTCGTCATCACCCGGCGCGGCGCGTACACGAAACCGCTGCCCTCGCGGCCCTCCGCGCCCGCCGACCCCTCGATCTTCACCGTGCTGCGCCGGGCCGCCTCCGTGGCCGCCGCGGTCACGCTGTCGCCGGAGGGCTCGGCCACCCGCGCGGTCGACTCGTTCTCGAAGGGGTTGAAGACCTGCGGGAAGCCCGCCTCCGTCAGCGCGGAGGTGGCCCGGGAGAACCAGGCCGGGGTGGTCTCCGGCATCGAATGCTGCACCACGCCCAGCAGCGCGGAGTCACGGATCGCCGTCGTCACCGTCCGCGAGGGCGCCGCGCCCAGCACGCTCGCCGCGACCCACGCCACCAGCAGGACGGCGACCCCGTTGGCCGCGGCGCCCCCGATGCCGTCCGCCACCCGCAGGGGGCCGCTGCCCTCCCGGTCCAGCCTGCCGCGCAGCCGCAGCGCGAGCCGGCCCGCCAGCTCGTGCCCGATCATGCCCGGCACCAGCACCGTCAGCACCGCGACCACCGTCGCCGCCACCGAGCCCCGGGTCACCAGCCCCGTCACCCACGGCAGCGCCCACACCCCGACCGCCGCGCCGCCCACGAAGCCGGCCAGCGAGACACAGCCGGCCACCAGCCCGCGCCGGTACCCGGAAGCCGCGTACAGCAGGATCACCAGCACGAGCAGCACGTCGAGCAGGTCCACGGAGCCGCCTTTCTCCAGGACCCTCCATTACGGGCGGCGCGCGGCCGCTGATCAGCCACGCGCCCGGCCGCGCCCGGCGACCGGTCCTCGTATGCGTCTACCCACGGCAAACGCCTCCGGCCCGGACGATGGTTCCACCGGGTGGCACACCACACACCGCGCACCCGCCCGGCCCGACAGTCGGTGAGGGGGCGCACGGTCATGGGACGCCCGTGCCGGGTCCATGCCCGCTCACGGCCGGAAGCGGCCCCACAGGGTCGGATAGCGGTCCGCCAGGGTGCCGTCGTTCTCGAAGTCGACGGGGGTGCCCGCGGGCTCGCCGGGGGCGGGGGCGATACCCAGGTCGGGGGCGACGGTGCCGGTCAGACGCTCGTACGCCTCGTCGGCGGCGTAGCCCAGTTCCTCGCCGTCGCCGTCGATCTCCTCGTCGAACTCGTCCAGCAGCCCGGCCAGCGAGTCCGGGTCGTGCAGGGCGCCCTCGAACACCTCGCGGCCCTGGCCGATCAGCCAGCAGCGGAAGTAGTCGAAGGCGTCGTCGCTCGCCCCGTCCAGGAGCAGCCAGGCCGCGCCCCACAGGTCCCAGCGGTAGGCGCGGTTGTAGCGGGCCTCGAAGTGACGGGCGAAGTCCAGCACCATGTCCGGGTCGAACTGGACCAGCCGCTCCACCAGCAGGTCGGCCTGTTCCTCGGGGTCGCCCTCGGCGGCCTCGCGGGCGGCGTCGATCAGCTCCCAGAACTCCGTCTCGTCCATCACGGCACCAGCATCGGGCCTCGGCCGTGCCCCCGCACGCGGAACGGCACGGGAAACAGCGGGACAACGGAAGAACGGGAGAACGGGAGAACGGGAGAACGGGAGAACGGGAGAAGGGGCACGGCGTGACGCCGTACCCCTTCAGCGGACCTCAGGAGGTCACAGACCGTACTTCTCGCGGGCTTCCTTCACCGCCGTCGCCTGCACCTCGCCGCGCCGGGCGAGCTGGGCGAGGGCCGCGACCACGATCGACTCGGCGTCGACACCGAAGTGCCGGCGGGCCGCCGCGCGGGTGTCGGAGAGGCCGAAGCCGTCCGCGCCCAGCGAGGACCAGTCCTGCTCGACCCACTGCGCGATCTGGTCCGGGACCTGGCGCATGTAGTCGGAGACCGCGAGCACCGGGCCCTCGGCGCCCTGGAGCGCCTGGCGGAGGTACGGCACCCGCTCCTCGCCGCGCAGCAGCGCAGCGTCGGCCTCCAGCGCGTCACGGCGCAGCTCGGACCAGGAGGTCGCGGACCACACGTCGGCCGCCACCCCCCACTCCTCGGCCAGCATCCGCTGCGCGGTGAGCGCCCAGTGGATCGCCGTGCCCGAACCGATGAGCTGGAGGCGCGGGGCGCCGGCCGGGACGGTGACGCCCGCGGACTCGGCCGTGTTGAACCGGTACAGGCCCTTGACGATGCCCTGGTCGATGCCGGGGGCGGCGGGCTTGGCCGGCTGCGGCATCGGCTCGTTGTAGACGGTCAGGTAGTAGAAGACGTCCCTGTCCTCACCCGGCTGGGCCTCGCCGTACATCCGGCGCAGACCCTCCTTGACGATCGCGGCGATCTCGTAGGCGAACGCCGGGTCGTAGGTCAGCGCGGCCGGGTTGGTCGCGGCGATCACCGGGGAGTGACCGTCGGCGTGCTGGAGGCCCTCACCGGTCAGCGTGGTGCGGCCGGCCGTCGCGCCGACGAGGAAGCCGCGGCCGAGCTGGTCGGCGAGCTGCCACATCTGGTCGGCCGTGCGCTGCCAGCCGAACATCGAGTAGAAGATGTAGAACGGGATCATCGCCTCGCCGTGCGTCGCGTACGCGGTGGACGCGGCGATGAAGTCGGCCATCGAACCGGCCTCGGTGATCCCCTCGTTGAGGATCTGGCCGTTCTTGGCCTCCTTGTAGTACATCAGCTGGTCGCGGTCGACCGGCTCGTACGTCTGGCCCTTGGGCGAGTAGATGCCGAGCGACGGGAACAGCGACTCCATGCCGAAGGTGCGCGCCTCGTCGGGGACGATCGGCACCCAGCGCCTGCCGGTCTCCTTGTCGCGGACCAGGTCCTTGACCAGGCGGACGAACGCCATGGTGGTGGCGATGTTCTGCGAGCCGGAGCCCTTGTCGAAGGAGGCGAACGCCTTCTCCGCCGGGGCGGGCAGCGGGGCCGACGCGTGGATACGGCGGGCCGGGGCCGGGCCGCCGAGGGCAGCGCGGCGCTCCTGGAGGTAGCGGACCTCGGGGGAGCCGGCGCCGGGGTGGCCGTAGGGCACCTGGCCGTCGGCGAACGCGCTGTCGGGGACGGGCAGCTCCAGCAGGTCGCGCATCGCCTTGAACTCGTCCACCGAGAGCTTCTTCATCTGGTGGTTGGCGTTCTTGGAGGCGAAGCCCGGACCGAGGGTGTGGCCCTTGACCGTCTGGGCCAGGATCACGGTCGGCGCGCCCTTGTGCTCGACGGCCGCCTTGTACGCGGCGAAGACCTTGCGGGCCTCGTGACCGCCGCGCGACAGGTGGAAGCACTCCAGGATCTTGTCGTCGCTCAGCAGCTTCGCCATCTCCACCAGCGCCGGGTCGGCGCCGAAGAAGTCCTGCCGGATGTAGGCCGCGTCACGCGTCTGGTACGTCTGGACCTGGGCGTCCGGCACCTGACGCAGCCGGCGGACCAGCGCGCCCGTGGTGTCCAGCTGGAACAGCTCGTCCCAGGCGGTGCCCCACAGCGTCTTGACCACGTTCCAGCCGGCGCCCCGGAACTGGGCCTCCAGCTCCTGCACGATCTTGAAGTTGGCGCGGACCGGGCCGTCCAGACGCTGCAGGTTGCAGTTGATGACGAAGGTGAGGTTGTCCAGCTCCTCACGGGCGGCGAGCGCGAGGGCCGCCGTCGACTCCGGCTCGTCCATCTCGCCGTCACCGAGGAACGCCCACACGTGGGACGCGGAGATGTCCTTGATGCCGCGGTTGGTCAGGTAGCGGTTGAACCGCGCCTGGTAGATCGCGGAGAGCGGGCCGAGGCCCATCGACACCGTCGGGAACTCCCACAGCCAGGGCAGCCGGCGCGGGTGCGGGTACGACGGGAGGCCGCTGCCGCCCGCCTCCTGGCGGAAGTTGTCGAGGTGTCCCTCGGTCAGCCGGCCGTCCAGGAAGGCGCGGGCGTAGATGCCGGGGGAGGCGTGGCCCTGGATGTAGAGCTGGTCGCCGGAGCCGTCGGCCTCCGGGGACTCCTTGCCCTTGAAGAAGTGGTTGAAGCCGGTCTCGTACAGCCACGCGGCCGAGGCGAAGGTGGCGATGTGGCCGCCGACGCCGTGCTTGCTGCCACGGCTGACCATCACCGCCGCGTTCCAGCGGTTCCACGCGGTGATCCGGGTCTCCAGCGCCTCGTCACCGGGCACGCCCGGCTCGGCGGCGGTGGGGATGGAGTTGACGTAGTCCGTCTCCAGGAGCTTCGGCAGCGCGACACCGCCCGCCTCGGCACGCTCCAGCGTGCGCCGCATCAGATACGCGGCGCGGTGCGGGCCCGCTTCCCTGGCGACGGCGTCCAGGGACGCGCGCCATTCGGCGGTCTCCTCGGGGTCGCGGTCCGGGAGCTGGTCGAGCGCGCTCGGCTGGATGGCGTTGGGGTCGGTCATCTCGCCGCCTTCCTCAGTCGAAGGGGGAATCCCTCATGGGTGAGGGTTCGGGGTTGCCCTTGGTCTTTGGCAGGACAGGGCGAGAACTCGGTAGAAGTCCGTCGGTGACAATAACTCCCTGATCGATGATCGATCAAAGGGTTGGGACGGAAAACCAGGTCTTTGTGCGAAAGTAGGCACCCGGTGTCTTTCGCACAGGCACGCGGTGCCTTGTTTTCCCAGGTGAGCGGGGTGCCGCTCAGCCGCTTCAGGGGCGGGGCGCGCAGCCCAGGACGTGCGCCTTCACCAGCTCGGCGATCCGGGGGTCGCGCCGCTGGAACGCCTGCACCAGCTCCTCGTGCTCCTCGGCGTACGACTGCTGGACGGTGCCGAGCCAGCGGATCGACAGGGCGGTGAACACCTCGATGCCGAGGCCCTCCCAGGTGTGCAGCAGCACCGAGTTGCCCGCGGCGCGGACCAGCTCGCGGTGGAAGGCGACGGTGTGGCGGACCTGGCCGGTGCCGTCCCCGGCCTGGTCGGCCTCGTAGAGGGCCGCCACGTGGGGCTCCAGGGCCGCGCAGCTCCGGGCGAGGGTCTCGGCCGCGAGTTCGGCCGCGATGGCCTCCAGCCCCGCTCGTACGGGGTAGCTCTCCTCCAGGTCGGCCGCCGTCAGGTTGCGTACGCGTACGCCCTTGTTGGGGGCCGACTCGATCAGGCGGAGGGACTCCAGCTCGCGCAGGGCCTCGCGCACCGGGGTCTGGCTGACCTCCAGTTCGGTGGCGATCCGTCGTTCCACGATGCGCTCGCCCGGTTGCCAGCGGCCGCTGACGATGCCCTCCACGATGTGCTCGCGGATCTGTTCGCGCAGCGAGTGGATTACGGGCGCGGTCATGGGGGCTCCTCTTCAAGGGGCGTGGCTCTATGACCTTACGGGTGTCATGCGCGTGCCGTGCGGCGCATCAGGGGGCTTTTGCCCAGGTGAGACGAGTCGCACAGGGTGTTTTCGAGGGGTGTCGCCGCGGGGGTGCCGGATCGGGGTGGCCGCGGCGGCTTCGTGGCTGGTCACGCCCGCGCCGGAACGGCGAAGCCCCCTCGTCCTTCGACAAGGGGGCTTCGCCGTGGGCCGGGGGAGTTACAGGCCGAGCTCGACCTCGAACTCGCCCGCCTCCAGGATCTGCTTGACCGTCGTCAGGTAGCGGGCCGCGTCGGCGCCGTCGACCAGGCGGTGGTCGTAGGAGAGGGTCAGGTAGGTCATGTCGCGGACGGCGATGACCGTGCCCTCCTCCGTCTCCAGGACGGCCGGGCGCTTCACCGTGGCGCCGATGCCGAGGATGGCGACCTGGTTCGGCGGCACGATGATCGTGTCGAACAGGGCGCCGCGCGAACCGGTGTTGGAGATGGTGAAGGTCGCGCCGGACAGCTCGTCCGGGGTGATCTTGTTGGCGCGGACCTTGCCGGCCAGCTCCGCCGTCGCCTTGGCGATGCCCGCGAGGTTGAGGTCACCGGCGTGCTTGATGACCGGGGTCATCAGGCCCTTCTCGGAGTCCACCGCGATACCGACGTTCTCGGTGTCGAAGTAGGTGATGGTGCCCTCGGCCACGTTGATGCGGGCGTTGATGACCGGGTGGGCCTTCAGCGCCTGCGCGGCGGCCTTGACGAAGAACGGCATCGGGGAGAGCTTGACGCCCTCACGGGCCGCGAAGCCGTCCTTGGCCCTGCCACGCAGCTTCATCAGCCGCGTGACGTCGACCTCGACGACCGAGGAGAGCTGGGCCTGCTCGGTCAGCGCCTTGACCATGTTGTCGCCGATGACCTTGCGGATGCGGGTCATCTTGACGGTCTGGCCACGCAGCGGGGAAGCCTCCAGCGCCGGGGCCTTCTTCGCGGCGGCCGGAGCCTGGGCCGCGGCCGGAGCCGGGGCGGCGGCGGCCTTCGCGGCCTCGGCGGCGGCGATGACGTCCTGCTTGCGGATGCGGCCACCGACCCCGGTGCCC
>NZ_JBHXLV010000167.1:0-14471 GCF_042721685.1 Streptomyces sp. NPDC058459
CCCTGGGACCGGCGTTTTTGGTCGCCCGCCAGTCCTTCACCCGCAGCACAGGAGCCGAAAGATGTTCGAGGCCGTCGAGGAACTCGTCGCCGAGCACGCCGATCTGGAGAGCAAGCTCGCCGACCCGTCGGTGCACGCCGACCAGGCCAACGCGCGCAAGCTGAACAAGCGCTACGCCGAGCTGACCCCGATCGTCGGCACCTACCGCTCCTGGAAGCAGACCGGGGACGACATCGGGACCGCGCGCGAACTGGCGGCCGACGACCCCGACTTCGCCGCCGAGGTCAAGGACCTGGAGAAGCAGCGCGAGCAGCTCACCGAGAAGCTCCGCCTGCTGCTGGTCCCGCGCGACCCGAGCGACGACAAGGACGTCATCCTGGAGATCAAGGCCGGTGCGGGCGGCGACGAGTCCGCCCTGTTCGCCGGTGACCTCCTGCGCATGTACCTGCGCTACGCCGAGCGGGTCGGCTGGAAGACCGAGATCATCGACGCCACCGAGTCCGAGCTGGGCGGCTACAAGGACGTCCAGGTCGCCGTGAAGACCAAGGGCGGCCAGGGCGCCACCGAGCCCGGCCAGGGCGTGTGGGCCCGGCTGAAGTACGAGGGCGGGGTGCACCGGGTGCAGCGGGTGCCCGCCACCGAGTCCCAGGGCCGCATCCACACCTCCGCCGCCGGCGTGCTCGTCACCCCCGAGGCCGAGGAGGTCGACGTCGAGATCAACGCGAACGACCTGCGCATCGACGTCTACCGCTCCTCCGGCCCCGGCGGCCAGTCGGTCAACACCACCGACTCCGCCGTGCGCATCACCCACCTGCCCACCGGTGTGGTCGCCTCCTGCCAGAACGAGAAGAGCCAGCTCCAGAACAAGGAGCAGGCCATGCGCATCCTGCGGTCCCGGCTGCTGGCCGCCGCCCAGGAGAAGGCCGAGGCCGAGGCCGCCGACGCCCGCCGCAGCCAGGTGCGCACCGTGGACCGCTCCGAGAAGATCCGCACGTACAACTTCCCGGAGAACCGCATCTCCGACCACCGCGTGGGCTTCAAGGCGTACAACTTGGACCAGGTGCTGGACGGCGAGCTGAGCGCGCTGATCCAGGCGTGCGTCGACGCCGACTCGGCGGCGAAGCTCGCGAGCGCGTAAGAACGCCAGGCAGGACCACGTACGAGGACCGGAGGAGAAGCGTGCAGCAAGACTTCGGGGGGCGACCCCCGAGCCCCCGCAGCGTGCTGCTCGCGGAGGTGGCCCGGGCCACCCAGCGGCTGGCCGACGCCGGAGTTCCCTCCCCGCGCACCGACGCCGAGGAGCTGGCCGCGTTCGTGCACGGCGTCAAGCGCGGCGCCCTGCACACGGTGAAGGACTCCGACTTCGACGCCCGGTACTGGGAGGTCATCGCCCGCCGCGAGCAGCGCGAGCCGCTCCAGCACATCACCGGGCGGGCCTACTTCCGCTATCTGGAGCTCCAGGTCGGCCCCGGTGTCTTCGTGCCCCGGCCGGAGACCGAGTCGGTGGTCGGCTGGGCGATAGACGCGGTACGCGCCATGGACGTCGTCGAGCCCAGCATCGTCGACCTGTGCACCGGCTCCGGCGCCATCGCGCTCGCCCTCGCCCAGGAGGTGCCGCGCTCGCGGGTGCACGCGGTCGAGCTGTCCGAGGACGCGCTCCGGTGGACCCGTAAGAACGTCGAGGGCTCCCGTGTCGACCTGCGCCAGGGCGACGCCCTGTCCGCCTTCCCGGACCTGGACGGCCAGGTCGACCTGGTCATCTCCAACCCGCCGTACATCCCGCTCACCGAGTGGGAGTACGTCGCCCCCGAGGCCCGCGACTACGACCCCGGGCTGGCCCTGTTCTCCGGCGAGGACGGGCTCGACCTGATCCGGGGCATCGAGCGCACCGCGCACCGGCTGCTGCGCCCCGGCGGGGTCGTCGTCATCGAGCACGCCGACACCCAGGGCGGCCAGGTGCCGTGGATCTTCACCGAGGAGCGGGGCTGGGCCGACGCGGCCGACCACCCCGACCTCAACAACCGCCCCCGGTTCGCCACGGCCCGCAGGGCGACGCTGTGAGCAGCACCCGGAAGCAGCACCCCCACCAGAGTTACGCGTACGAGGAGGCCCGCTAGACATGGCACGGCGATACGACACCAATGACGCCACCGACCGCGTCACGGGCCTGCGCGAGGCCGCCGCCGCCGTCCGCCGGGGCGAACTGGTGGTGCTGCCGACCGACACGGTCTACGGCATCGGCGCCGACGCGTTCTCCTCGGAAGCCGTCGCCGACCTGCTCGCCGCCAAGGGCCGGGGCCGCAACATGCCCACCCCCGTGCTCATCGGCTCCCCGAACACCCTGCACGGCCTGGTCACCGACTTCTCCGAGCTTGCCTGGGAGCTCGTCGACGCTTTCTGGCCCGGCGCGCTCACCCTGGTCGCCCGCCACCAGCCGTCCCTGCAGTGGGATCTCGGCGACACCCGTGGCACGGTCGCGGTGCGCATGCCGCTGCACCCGGTCGCCATCGAGCTGCTCACCGAGGTCGGCCCGATGGCCGTCTCCTCCGGAAACCTCACCGGTCACCCCGCCCCGGAGACCTGCGACGACGCCCAGCGCATGCTCGGCGACTCCGTCTCCGTCTACCTGGACGGCGGCCCCACCCCCGGCAACGTGCCCTCGTCCATCGTGGACGTCTCCGGCCCGGTGCCGCTGCTGCTGCGCCAGGGCGCGATCTCCCCGGAGGAGCTGCGGAAGGTCGTACCCGACCTCGAGGTGGCGAATTGACGGCCCCCGGACCGCACGACCGCGCCGTCCCGCCCGAGCAGGGGGGCACCCCATGCGCGCCATAGGCGGCGCGGACCGCCCGGCGGAGCAGACCACCACGTTCGGGTTCCCGCGCGACACCTTCCGCATCCTCCACGTCAGCACCGGCAACGTCTGCCGCTCACCCATCACCGAGCGGCTGACCCGGCACTTCGTGGCGGAACGGCTCGGCGTGCTCGGCGGCGGCCTGATCGTGGAGAGCGCCGGCACCTGGGGTCACGAGGGTGCCCGGATGGAGGAGAACGCGGAGACCGTGCTCTCCGAGTTCGGCGCGGACGCCGCCGGGTTCACCGGCCGGGAGCTGCTGGACGAGCACGTCATCATGGCCGACCTGGTGCTGACCGCCACCCGCGACCACCGCGCCCAGGTCATCTCCATGGGCCACTCGGCGGGCCTGCGCACCTTCACGCTGAAGGAGTTCACCCGCCTGGTCCGCGCGATAGACCCGGCCACCCTGCCGCCCCTGGAGGACGGCGTGGTGCTGCGCGCCCGCGCCCTGGTCCGCGCGGCCGCCGCGCTGCGCGGCTGGCTGCTCGCCCCCACCGCCGAGGCGGACGAGGTGTACGACCCCTACGGGGCCCCGCTGCCCTTCTTCCGGTCCATCGGCGACGAGATACGCGACGCCCTCGACCCGGTCGTCACCGCGCTGACGGGCGTACCCGCCCGCATGTGACGCGTGCCGGGCTCCGGCACGGGCGGGACGGGCCCGGCGGCCGAGCGTCCGCCCCCGGCACGGCCTACATTGGAGACCTGGGGCCTCGCCCCATGTCACCGTCGACGTCCGGAGCCCGTCATGTCGGTCACACCCGTGCTGGAAGCGGACGCCCTCATCCGGCAGGACCCCGAGCTGGCCGAGATCCTGCGCGGCGAGCTGGACCGGCAGTCGACGACCCTCCAGCTGAGCGCGGCCGAGAACTTCGCCTCGCCCGCCGTGCTCGCCACCCTCGGCTCCGCGCTGGCCAACAAGTACGCGGAGGGCTACCCCGGCGCCCGGCACCACGGCGGCTGCGCGCTGGCCGACACCGCCGAACGCATCGCCGTCGAGCGGGCCGCGGAGCTGTTCGGCGCCGAGCACGCCAACGTCCAGCCCAACACCGGTTCCTCGGCCATCCTGGCCGCCTACGCCGCCGTGCTGCGCCCCGGTGACACCGTCCTCGCCCTCGGCCTCGACGACGGCGGCCACCTCACCCACGGCTCGCCCGCGAACTTCTCCGGCCGCTGGTTCGACTTCGTCGCCTACGGGCTGGACCCGGAGACCGGGCTCATCGACCACGACGAGGTGCGCCGGCTGGCCCGCGAGCACCGGCCCAAGGCCATCGTGTGCGGCTCCATCGCCTACCCCCGCCACCTCGACCACGCCTTCTTCCGCGAGGTCGCCGACGAGGCCGGGGCCTATCTGATCGTCACCCTGGCCCACTCCGCCGGGCTGGTCGCCGGGGGAGCGGCGCCGAGCCCGGTGCCGTGGGCCGACCTGGTGTGCGCGACCACCCACAAGACGCTGCGCGGACCGCGCGGCGGAATGGTCCTGTGCGGGGCCGGCCTGGCCCGGCGGGTCGACCGCGCCGTCTTCCCGTTCACCCAGGGCGGCGCGCTGATGAACAGCGTCGCCGCGAAGGCCGTCGCGTTCGGCGAGGCGGCCACCCCCGCGTTCGCGGCCTACGCCCGGCAGACGGTCGCCAACGCGCGGGCGCTCGCCGGACACCTGGCCGCCGCCGGGTTCGCGGTTTCCACCGGCGGCACCGACACCAACCTCATAGTCGCCGACCCCGCCCCGCTCGGCACGGACGGCCGCACCGCGCGCGGCCGGCTCGCGGCCGCCGGTCTGGTGCTGGACTGCTGTGCGCTTGCGCACACCGGCGGCCGGGCGCTCCGGCTCGGCACGGCCGCGGTGACCACCCAGGGCATGGGGGAGCCGGCCATGGCCCGGATCGCCGCGCTGCTGGTCGGCGTGGTCGGCGGCGGGCGCGACCCGGCCGCGGCACGGGCCGAGGTGCGCGCGCTGACCGCCGATTTCCCGCCGTACCCGGAGTGAGACGGGGCCGGCGCAAAAGTACGCGGTACCGGGGCCGCAACCGCCGGCGCCACCCGGAAGTCCTCACCATCACCGGTCCCTCGCTAGGGTGAGGGGCTGTGATGGCCGGCGAGATCTGTGGGGATGCCCGTGCGTGAATACCTGCTGACGCTTCTCATCACGGCCGCGGTGACCTACCTGCTGACGGGGCCGGTGCGGAAATTCGCGATCGTGGCGGGAGCGATGCCGGAGATCCGGGCACGGGACGTGCACCGGGAGCCCACTCCGCGGCTCGGCGGTATCGCCATGTTCTTCGGACTGTGCGCGGGCCTGCTCGTCGCGGACCACATGGAGAACCTCAGCGAGGTCTTCGAGAAGTCCAACGAGCCGCGGGCGCTGCTGTCCGGGGCCGCGCTGATCTGGCTGATCGGCGTGCTGGACGACAAGTTCGAGATCGACGCCCTGATCAAGCTGGGCGGCCAGATGATCGCCGCCGGTGTGATGGTGGTGCAGGGTCTGACGATCCTGTGGCTGCCGGTGCCGGGCTTCGGCACCGTCGCGGTGACCCAGTGGCAGGGCACCCTGCTGACGGTGGCGCTGGTGGTCATCACGATCAACGCGGTCAACTTCGTGGACGGCCTGGACGGTCTCGCGGCCGGCATGGTGTGCATCGCGGCGGGCGCGTTCTTCATGTACGCGTACCGGATCTGGTTCGGCTACAACATCGAGGCGGCCGCTCCGGCGACGCTCTTCGCGGCGATCCTGATGGGCATGTGCCTGGGCTTCCTGCCGCACAACATGCATCCGGCGCGCATCTTCATGGGCGACTCCGGCTCCATGCTCATCGGCCTGGTGCTGGCCGCCGGCGCGGTGTCGGCCACGGGGCAGATCGACCCGGACGTGATGGAGCTGTTCTCCGGCTCCGAGCGCAGCGCGGTGCACCAGATGGTGCCGGTCTACATCCCGCTGCTGATGCCGCTGACGATCATCGCGATCCCGGCCGCCGACCTGGTCCTCGCCATCGTCCGCCGCACCTGGCGCGGCCAGTCCCCGTTCGCCGCCGACCGCGGGCATCTGCACCACCGTCTGCTGGAGGTCGGCCACTCGCACAGCCGGGCCGTGCTGATCATGTACTTCTGGTCCGCGCTGATCGGTTTCGGGGCGCTCGCGTACTCGGTGAACTCAGCCTCGATGTGGATCGTGCTCGGGGTCGTCTTCCTCAGCGCCGTCGGCCTGGTGATGCTGCTCCTGCCCCGCTTCACCCCCCGCGCCCCCCGCTGGGCCGAGCGCTTCGTACCGCCCCGCTACCGGAGGTACGGGGCGCCACCGGCGGAGGCCGGCGCCGAGTCCCCGGCGGAGGCCGAGGAGGACGCTTCCGCCCCCGTGGAGCCGGCCCCCGTCTCGTCCGTGCCGGGCGTCAACGGGGCCACCGCGATCGGTGCCCGCCCGCGGTCCGCCAAGGGCGGCAAGGTAAGAATCTGACGAGAGCATTGCCCATTCATGGGGGAGCCGTGGGGGAGCGGGAGGGGGGTAAAACCCCCCAATACCAGACAACTGGGCGCGGCTCCGACGTAGACGCGCACCATCACTCTCCTGTGTGACAGCAGGCACACTCGGCAGGTAAAGACCTCATCAAATAGTTTGTGATACGGTTCACGAGAACCCCGGACAGAACCGAAGGACCCTCGTGCGACGGCCCCTTGGTGCGCGGTAACGATCACCCGGTCCGGGACTACGCTCGTCCATGACGACACCTGCCCCCTGTGAAAGCGGAGTTGCCGCCATGCCGTCCAATGACGCCCGGATTCTTGCCCAGACCGCCGTGCCAACTGCTGCCGTCGGTGCGATCGCCGCCGTCGTCAGCGGTGTGGTCGCCGGTGGCAAGGGTGCGATCGGGGCCGTCGTGGGCACACTGGTCGTCGTTCTCTTCATGGGGATCGGGCTCTACGTCCTCCAGCGCACCGCCAGGTCGTTCCCGCAGCTGTTCCAGATGATGGGCCTGCTGCTGTACGCGGCCCAACTCCTGCTGCTGGTCATCTTCGTGGGCCTGTTCAAGAACACGACTCTGTTCAACCCCCGTGCCTTCGCGGTCGTTCTGGTGGTGGCCACCCTCACGTGGATCGCCGCCCAGGCGCGTGCCCACCTGAAGGCCAAGATCCTCTACGTCGATCCCGAGGCTCCGTCGAAGGACGTCAAGTCCGAGAAGACGGACCGTTCGTCGTGAGGGGTAGGGCCGGGATAAGGGCGCGGGGAAGATCCTGCTATCGTCCGGTGCCAACTGCGGCATCGCGGGCGCGGGCATCCGAGCTGACGCCTGTTCCACTGCGAGGCGAGATGCCCCCCAGCCGCCCTCACATCCGTAACACCAGTCCCGTGCCGAACCGCGGCCGTACGCCGCGCCGACACAACGAGGTTGCCGTACCCATGCGCCACGATGAAGGAGCCCGCGGTGAGTGCTGAGCCGACGCAGACGCTCGCTTTCGACACGAGCTGCCACCTGTTCTCCGGGTGCGGCTTCCCGGCTCCGGGCCTGCACTCGTTCCTGTTCAAGCCGCTCTTGGGCGACGCGGACAGCAGCCTGTACTTCAACAAGACGATGCTGCTGGCGCTGATCGGCTCCGTCGTCGTCGTGGCCTTCTTCTGGGCCGCCTTCGCCCGCCCGAAGGTCGTCCCCGGCAAGCTCCAGATGATCGCCGAGTCCGGCTACGACTTCATCCGGCGCGGCGTCGTCTACGAGACGATCGGCAAGAAGGAGGGCGAGAAGTACGTACCTCTGGTCGTCTCGCTGTTCTTCTTCGTCTGGATGATGAACCTCTGGTCGATCGTCCCGGTCGCCCAGTTCCCGGTGACGGCGATCATCTCGTACCCGGCCGTCCTGGCCGCGATCGTCTACGTGCTCTGGGTCGGTCTGACCTTCAAGCGCCAGGGCTTCGTCGGAGCCTTCAAGAACTTCACCGGTTACGACAAGTCGCTCGGCGCGGTGCTCCCGCTGTCGATGACGATCGAACTGTTCTCGAACCTGCTGGTGCGGCCGTTCACGCACGCCGTGCGACTGTTCGCCAACATGTTCGCCGGTCACACCCTGCTGCTGCTCTTCACGATCGCCAGCTGGTACATGCTGAACGGCATCGGCATCGCCTACTCCGCCGTCTCGTTCGTCATGGTCCTCGTGATGACCGCCTTCGAGCTCTTCATCCAGGCTGTTCAGGCGTACGTCTTCGTGCTCCTCACCTGCAGCTTCATCCAGGGCGCGCTCGCCGAGCACCACTGAGCATCCCGCGCCTGAACCCATCCAGACACCCGGTGGCCATCCCCCACCGGTCCTTGAAAGAGAAGGAAGAACCGGCATGTCCGCTCTCCAGACCCTTGCCGCCGGCGTCGAGATCAAGGGCAACCTCGGCTCCATCGGTTACGGCCTCGCCGCCATCGGCCCGGGCGTCGGCGTCGGCATCATCTTCGGTAACGGCACCCAGGCGCTCGCCCGCCAGCCCGAGGCGGCCGGCCTGATCCGCGCCAACCAGATCCTCGGCTTCGCCTTCTGTGAGGCGCTCGCCCTGATCGGTCTGGTCATGCCGTTCGTCTACCCGAGCGCCTGATCCGACCGACGCCCTTTAGCTAGACGAAAGGCACTGATATGAGCCCCCTGGTTCAGCTGGCGGCTGAGGAGGCCGAGAACCCCCTCATCCCGCCGATCCCAGAGCTCGTCATCGGCCTGATCGCCTTTGTCATCGTCTTCGGCTTCCTCGCCTGGAAGCTCCTCCCGAACATCAACAAGGTTCTGGAGGAGCGCCGCGAAGCGATCGAGGGCGGGATCGAGAAGGCCGAGGCCGCGCAGACCGAGGCTCAGAGCGTCCTTGAGCAGTACAAGGCGCAGCTCGCCGAGGCCCGTCACGAGGCCGCCCGGCTGCGCCAGGAGGCTCAGGAGCAGGGCGCGACGCTCATCGCCGAGATGCGGGCCGAGGGCCAGCGTCAGCGCGAGGAGATCGTGGCCGCCGGTCACACGCAGATCGCGGCCGACCGCAAGGCCGCGTCCGCCTCGCTCCGCCAGGACGTCGGCAAGCTCGCCACCGAACTGGCCGGCAAGCTCGTCGGTGAGTCCCTTGAGGACCACGCCCGGCAGAGCCGTGTGATCGACCGCTTCCTCGACGAGCTCGACGAGAAGGCCGAGGCCACGCGATGAACGGAGCGAGCCGCGAGGCCCTGGCAGCCGCACGGGAGCGTCTCGACGTAGCTACCGACTCCACGTCCGTGGACGCCGCGCGGCTCGCCGACGAGCTGGCCGCCGTCACCGCGCTGCTCGACCGCGAGGCCGGCCTCCGCCGGGTCCTCACCGACCCGGCGCAGCCCGCCGAGGCCAAGGCCGAGCTGGTGCGGCGTCTGGTCGGCGGACAGGTGAGCGGTCCGACCGCCGACCTGGTGGCCGGGACGGCCCGCTCGCGCTGGTCGCAGTCCCGCGATCTGGTGGACGCGCTGGAGGAGCTGGCGGACATCGCCGACCTCACCGCCGCGGAGAGGTCCGGCACGCTGGACGACGTCGAGGACGAGCTGTTCCGGTTCGGCCGGATCGTCGCCTCCGACCCCGCCCTGCGGGCCGCGCTGACCGACCGGTCGGCGGGCCCCGCGGCCCATGCCGAGCTGGTGCACCGGCTGCTGGGCGGACGGGCCGAGCCCGTCACCGAGCGTCTGGTCACCCGGCTGGTCTCCCAGCCGCGTGGACGTAGCCTGGAGGCGGGACTCGAGTCCCTGTCCAAGCTGGCCGCGGAGCGCCGGGACCGGCTGGTGGCGACCGTCACCTCGGCGGTGCCGCTGAGCGAGACCCAGAAGCGTCGCCTGAGTGACGCCCTGGCGAAGCTCTACGGCCGCCGGATGCACCTCAACCTGGACGTGGACCCCGAAGTGATCGGCGGTATCCGGGTGGAGGTCGGTGACGAGGTCATCAACGGCTCCCTGGCGGACCGGCTGGACGACGCCGCCCGCCGTATGGCGAGCTAGAACTCAACAGACAGCACCACGCAGTACGTAATTACGGCCCGGGTTGGGCCGTGCAGAGGATTCACCTCGTTCAGGGGGGAGTCCGGAGTCAGACATCCCCCCAAAGTGAAACTTCGGGCCCAACAAGGAGAGCAGGGAACCCAGATGGCGGAGCTCACGATCCGGCCGGAGGAGATCCGGGACGCACTGGAGAACTTCGTCCAGTCGTACAAGCCGGACGCGGCCTCGCGCGAGGAGGTCGGTACGGTCACCGTCGCCGGCGACGGCGTCGCGAAGGTCGAGGGTCTCCCCTCGGCCATGGCCAACGAGCTGCTGAAGTTCGAGGACGGCACCCTCGGTCTCGCCCTCAACCTCGAGGAGCGCGAGATCGGTGCCATCGTTCTCGGCGAGTTCAGCGGCATCGAGGAGGGCCAGCCGGTGCACCGCACCGGAGAGGTCCTCTCGGTCGCCGTCGGCGACGGCTACCTCGGTCGTGTCGTCGACCCGCTGGGCCAGCCGATCGACGGCCTCGGCGAGGTCGAGACCGACGGGCGCCGCGCCCTCGAGCTGCAGGCCCCCACGGTCATGGAGCGCCAGTCGGTGCACCAGCCGATGGAGACGGGCTACATGGCGGTCGACGCCATGACCCCGATCGGCCGCGGCCAGCGCCAGCTCATCATCGGTGACCGCCAGACCGGCAAGACCGCCCTGGCCGTCGACACGATCATCAACCAGCGCGACAACTGGCGCACCGGCGACCCGAACAAGCAGGTCCGCTGCATCTACGTCGCCATCGGCCAGAAGGGCTCCACCATCGCCGGCGTGCGCCGCGCGCTGGAGGAGAACGGCGCGCTGGAGTACACGACCATCGTCGCCGCCCCGGCGTCCGACCCGGCCGGCTTCAAGTACCTGGCGCCGTACACCGGTTCCGCCATCGGCCAGCACTGGATGTACCAGGGCAAGCACGTCCTGATCGTCTTCGACGACCTGTCGAAGCAGGCCGACGCCTACCGCGCCGTGTCCCTGCTGCTGCGCCGTCCGCCGGGCCGCGAGGCGTACCCCGGTGACGTCTTCTACCTGCACTCCCGTCTGCTGGAGCGCTGCGCGAAGCTCTCCGACGACATGGGCGCCGGCTCGATGACCGGTCTGCCGATCGTCGAGACGAAGGCCAACGACGTCTCGGCGTTCATCCCGACCAACGTCATCTCCATCACCGACGGCCAGTGCTTCCTGGAGTCGGACCTCTTCAACGCCGGTCAGCGTCCCGCGCTGAACGTCGGTATCTCCGTCTCCCGGGTCGGTGGTTCCGCCCAGCACAAGGCGATGAAGCAGGTCTCCGGCCGACTGCGCGTGGACCTCGCCCAGTTCCGTGAGCTGGAGGCGTTCGCCGCCTTCGGTTCCGACCTGGACCAGGCGTCCAAGAACCAGCTGGACCGCGGTCAGCGGATGACCGAGCTGCTGAAGCAGAACCAGTACCAGCCGATGTCCACCGAGGACCAGGTCATCTCGATCTGGGCCGGTGGTACGGGCCGCATGGACGACGTCCCGGTCGACGACGTCCGCCGCTTCGACAGGGAGCTGCTGGAGTTCCTGCACCGGGGGCACCAGGGCCTGATGACCTCCATCCGGGAGGGCGGCAAGATGTCGGACGACACCCTGCAGGGCATCGGTGACGCGATCGCGGAGTTCAAGAAGCAGTTCGAGACCTCGGACGGCAAGCTCCTCGGCGACGACACCTCGGCCGCTCCCGCCAAGTGACGTAAGGAAGGGACCTGACTCATGGGAGCCCAGCTCCGGGTCTACAAGCGTCGCATCCGATCCGTCACCGCGACCAAGAAGATCACCAAGGCGATGGAGATGATCGCCGCCTCGCGTGTCGTCAAGGCGCAGCGCAAGGTGGCGGCCTCCAAGCCGTACGCGGATGAACTCACCCGCGCGGTCAAGGCGGTCGCCACCGGGTCGAACACCGATCACCCGCTCACCACGGAGGCCGAGAACCCGGCCCGTGCCGCGGTCCTGCTCCTCTCGAGCGACCGCGGTCTGGCCGGCGCCTTCAACTCCAACGCCATCAAGGCGGGCGAGCAGCTGGCCGCGCGCCTCGAGCGCGAGGGCAAGCAGGTGGAGACGTTCATCGTCGGCCGCCGCGGTGTCGCGCACTACAACTTCCGTGAGCGCAAGATCACGGAGTCGTGGACGGGCTTCACCGACGAGCCCACGTACGGGGACGCCAAGAAGGTCGCGGCGCCCCTGATCGAGGCCGTCGAGACGCCCGAGGCGGACGGCGGCGTGGACGAACTCCACATCGTCTTCACGGAGTTCGTGTCGATGATGACGCAGACGGCGGTCGCCGAGCGACTGCTGCCGCTCAGCCTCGACGAGGTCGCGGAGGAGAAGGCCGGCGACGGCGAGATCCTCCCGCTGTACGACTTCGAGCCCTCGGCGGAGGACGTCCTCGACGCCCTCCTGCCGCGGTACGTGGAGAGCCGTATCTACAACGCGATGCTCCAGTCGGCCGCTTCGAAGCACGCCGCCACGCGGCGCGCGATGAAGTCGGCCACCGACAACGCGGGAGACCTGATCAACACGCTCTCCCGTCTTGCCAACGCGGCCCGCCAGGCCGAAATCACCCAGGAAATCAGCGAGATCGTCGGTGGCGCCAGCGCCCTGGCCGACGCGACCGCGGGGAGTGACCGATAAATGACCACCACTGTTGAGACCGCGGCGGCCACGGGTCGCGTCGCCCGCGTCATCGGCCCGGTCGTCGACGTGGAGTTCCCCGTCGACGCGATGCCGGACATCTACAACGCTCTGACCGTCGAGGTCGCCGACCCGGCGCACGACGGTGAGAGGAAGACGCTGACCCTGGAGGTCGCCCAGCACCTGGGCGGCGGCCTGGTCCGCACCATCTCCATGCAGCCCACCGACGGTCTGGTCCGCCAGTCCGTGGTGACGGACAGCGGCGACGCCATCTCCGTCCCGGTCGGCGACTTCACCAAGGGCAAGGTGTTCAACACCCTCGGTGAGGTGCTGAACGTCGACGAGAAGCACACCGGCGAGCGCTGGCCGATCCACCGCAAGGCCCCGAACTTCGACGAGCTCGAGTCGAAGACCGAGATGTTCGAGACGGGCGTCAAGGTCATCGACCTGCTCACCCCGTACGTCAAGGGCGGCAAGATCGGCCTGTTCGGCGGTGCCGGTGTCGGCAAGACGGTGCTCATCCAGGAGATGATCTACCGCGTCGCCAACAACCACGACGGTGTCTCCGTGTTCGCCGGTGTCGGTGAGCGCACGCGTGAGGGCAACGACCTCATCGCGGAGATGACCGAGTCGGGCGTCATCGACAAGACCGCCCTGGTCTTCGGTCAGATGGACGAGCCGCCGGGCACCCGTCTGCGCGTCGCGCTGGCCGGCCTCACCATGGCCGAGTACTTCCGTGACGTCCAGAAGCAGGACGTGCTGTTCTTCATCGACAACATCTTCCGCTTCACGCAGGCCGGTTCCGAGGTCTCCACGCTGCTCGGCCGTATGCCGTCCGCCGTGGGTTACCAGCCGAACCTGGCCGACGAGATGGGCCTCCTCCAGGAGCGCATCACCTCGACGCGCGGTCACTCGATCACCTCCATGCAGGCGATCTACGTCCCCGCGGACGACCTGACCGACCCGGCCCCGGCCACCACGTTCGCCCACCTCGACGCGACGACGGTGCTCTCCCGTCCGATCTCGGAGAAGGGCATCTACCCGGCTGTGGACCCGCTGGACTCCACGTCCCGCATCCTGGACCCGCGGTACATCGCGCAGGAGCACTACGACTGCGCCATGCGCGTCAAGAACATCCTGCAGAAGTACAAGGACCTCCAGGACATCATCGCGATCCTCGGTATCGACGAGCTGGGCGAGGAGGACAAGCTCGTCGTCCACCGTGCCCGTCGGGTGGAGCGCTTCCTGTCCCAGAACACCCACGTCGCCAAGCAGTTCACCGGCGTGGACGGTTCGGACGTCCCGGTGGACGAGACCATCGCCGCGTTCAACTCGATCTGCGACGGTGAGTACGACCACTTCCCGGAGCAGGCGTTCTTCATGTGCGGTGGCATCGAGGACCTGAAGCAGAACGCGAAGGAGCTGGGCGTCTCCTGACCCCCGCGCCTTCGGCCCGGAGGGGCGGGCAGGTCCCGCCCCTCCAGGTCAAGCCCCCTAGAATCGACCCCAACACCCGGCACAACCGCCGGGTGGTGATCCGAGGAGCCAACCTTGGCTGCTGAGCTGCACGTCGAGCTGGTCGCCGCCGACCGCCAGGTCTGGTCCGGCGAGGCCACCCTGGTCGTCGCGCGCACCACGTCCGGCGACATCGGCGTCATGCCCGGTCACCAGCCGCTGCTCGGTGTGCTGCAGTCGGGCCCGGTGACCATCCGTACCAGCGACGGCGGAACCGTCGTCGCCGCGGTGCACGGCGGTTTCATCTCGTTCGCCGACAACAAGCTGTCGCTGCTGGCGGAGATCGCCGAGCTGGCGGAGGAGATCGACGTCCAGCGCGCCGAGCGCGAGCTGGAGCAGGCGAAGGCGGAGGACGACGAGGACGCCCAGCGTCGCGCCGACGTCCGTCTGCGGGCGGCGACCGCCGCGCGCTGATCCACCGCGCACGATGACCCATCGATCAGCCGCGGCCGGCCCGGATCATTCCGGTGC
>NZ_JBHXLV010000168.1:0-14454 GCF_042721685.1 Streptomyces sp. NPDC058459
GGGATACATGTCATGGTCATGGCCGCAACACCAATGCCTTTGCGCTGTTCCGGTGTCCGGTCGGTCCGGTCGGTCCGGTCGGTCCGGTCGGGCTCAGCTCTGCTTGGATTCTGGCCACCGGCCCAAGGACCGCGCGTTCCTCCGGCCGGCCGCCCGGGTGGGGGCGACGGTCGGCCTGGACTCCCCCGGTGAGCTGGAACCGCTGACCGATCTGGGACGCGGCCATGATCTGCCCCGCGTGGATGTACTGGTGCGGATGTCCGGCTTCGAAGAGGGCGCCGGGCTGGAGCGGCACAAGGACGCTGCCGAAGTGACCGGACCTGCCTACCACTTGGACACCACAGGCGTACCGGAGAAGGCGCGTGCCATGGAGCAGTGCGTGCTGCTCCATGAGCAGTGCCACGCAAAGGGGCTGACCCCCGGGCCAGAGACGTCGGCGGGGGCTTCGGCGTCGGCCACGTCGCGGAGTCCGGCCGGTGGGAGAACGGGACGACGGCGCTGGGCGAAGCCGTGCTCGGCAGCCGTCCGCCACCGACCTGGCGTGGACACGGCTACGGGCCGCGCAACGAGGGCGGCACACCGCGCGGGGCCGCGGCCTCGTATGCGGCGCATCGCCGCGGCGCCGGGCCCGGCTGTCCGGACGGGCTGCTCTCGGCGACCGGCCCGGTGCTCGGGCGCCCCCTGTCCACTCCGCCGCTGGAACACCTCCACGACCCGCGCATCGCCGGGGCCGACGCCGTCACCGGCGGTGACGGACACTGCGGCGGGCCAGGGCCCGTTCCAGTGCGGGGGAAACATCCTGCGGCCGGGCGATCCGCCCGAGCTTCGGGATCGCCTCTGAGATCGTCACGCAAACAGCCCGCCAGAGGCCGTACCGCTCCCGGTCCCGGATCTCGGCCGGGCCCCGCTGGTGCCGCTCCGTGTGCGGAGCGGCACCAGCGACCCTATTTTGGCTTCGAGTACGGAACCGCCCGCACGCGACCGGAGACAGATTCGGAGTTGATCATGACGACCGCATCTCCCCACCAGATCCACGAGGGCCACAGCCACCAGCACGCCGAGGGCTGCGGCCACGTCGCCATCCCTCACGAGGAGCACGTCGACTACCTCCACGACGGACACCTGCACCGCCGGCACGAAGACCACGTGGACGAGTGCACGACGACCGGCCACACGGTCCATGAGGTGCACGATCATCGGCACGGTGAGGGTTGCGGCCATGTCGCCGTCCCCCACGAGGAGCACGTCGACTACCTCCACGACGGACACCGCCACGCCGCCCACGACAGCCACTGGGACGACCACTGAGGCGTCCCGGTACCGAAGAGGTCAGGGCTGCTGAAGCACCGGTGCCGGTTCAGGTTCCGGCACCGGGGACGCGCCGTCACTCCGGTGACGCCCGCGTGTCAGCAGCCCGTGCCTCGGGGCGAACAGCCAGCACAGCACGAACACCGCGGTGACGACCAGGACGATCAGACCCCCGGCGGCGAGATTGTAGGTGTAGGACAGGTACAGACCGGCCACCGCCGACGACGCGCCGATCGCGGGTGCGAGGAGCATCATGACGCCGATGCGGTCCGTCAGCAGCCGGGCGCAGGCGGCGGGGGTGATGAGCAGGGCGAGCACGAGGATGTTGCCCACGGCCTGGAGCGAGATCACCACGGTCACGGTGACGAGCGCGTAGAGCACGATGTCCAGGGCGAAGACCGGCAGGCCCGAGGCCCTGGCGGTTTCGCGGTCCAGGCTGACGGTGACCAGTTCCTTGTGCACGGCCGCGGCCAGGAGGAGCAGCAGCAGGCCCATCACCGCGACGGTGACGACATCGCCGTCGCTGATCCCGAGGATCTGCCCGAACAGGAAGGACTCCAGCGAGCCGCTGTATCCGGGCGCCGTGCTGAGGATCACGATGCCCAGCCCGAACGCGGCGGCGAAGAACACGCCGATGACGCTGTCCTCCTTCAGCCTCCGGTTCTGCGAGAACACCGCCACCGCGAGCGCGGTGAGCAGACCGGCGACGGCGCCGCCCAGGACCAGGTTGAACTGGAAGACGAAGGCGATCGCCACGCCGGGGAAGACGGAGTGGGAGACGGCGTCACCGATGAAGGCCATGCCGCGCAGGACGACATGGGCGCCGATCACCCCGGAGACGATGCCGCACATGATCGCGACCGCGAGAGCCCGCCGCATGAACAGGTGCTCCCACGGCCCGGTGAGGAAGTCCAGCACGGCGCTCATCGGGTGACTCCAAGGGATGTCAGCAGTTGTTCGGATCTGGCCACCCCGAACGCGCGCAGCCACACCGCCGGGTCCCGCAGGGTCGCCGGCGGTCCGTCGGCGATCACGGTCTGGTTCAGCAGACACAGGCGCGTGGCCATGTCGGCAGCCGCCGGCAGATCGTGCGTGGTCATCAGAAGTGCCTGGTCCTCCCGGCGCAGTTCGCCGAAGAGCGCGGTGAGCAGTTCCTGGGTGGGCACGTCCAGACCGGTGAACGGCTCGTCGAGCAGCAGCAGTCGGGGACGCAGGGCCAACGCTCGGGCAACCAGCACGCGTTGGCGCTGACCGCCGGACAACTCCCCGATGGGGCGGTGCCGCAGGTCGCTCATGGCGACGCGTTCCAGCGCTTCGCCGACCGCAGCGCGGTCGTCCTTGCCTGGGCGCCTGAGCCAGCCGATCGTGTGCGTACGGCCGGTGAGTACCGCCTTCTCGACCGACAGGGGGAAGTCCCAGGCGAATTCGTGGCGTTGCGGAACATAGCCGATCGTCCCCCGGGCACGCCCGGCGGGCTGTCCCTGGAGCCGCACGGTGCCGTCACGGGGGGTGAGCAGTCCGAGGACGGTTCGGAGGAGGGTGGTCTTGCCGGCTCCGTTGGGGCCGATGAGGCCGACCAGTTCGCCGCTGCGCACCGTCAGGTCGATGTCGTGGAGGGCCAGGCGTCCGCCGAGTTCCACCGCGAGCGACCGTACGTCCAGTACGGGAGTTGTCGTCATTCCCCGTCCTTTCCGGGACGGCGGCGCAGGACCACCACGAGAGCCACCACCGCGACGGCCGCGGCCGCACCCGCTCCCCACCACAGCGGCGCGGTGGAATCACGATCCGCCGGGGTCTCCCGCGCGGCCCGCGCCGGTGCGGTGGACGCCGCGACGGCGAACGCCCTGCGCGGGTCCTGCGGTCCTACGGAGAACCTGAGCGTCCTGGTGTCGGTGTGGTCGGCACCGTCCTTGGTCTTCGCGCTCATCCGCACGCGCAGCAGGTAGGTGCCCGTGCGGGTGAAGGCCCAGTTGCCGTGGACGTGGCTGTTGACCTCGATGCCCGTCTCCTGGGGCAGCTTCTCGCGCGCGTCGAAGACGACGGTGGGTGTGCCGAAGCTGCCGTTGAGGAAGAGGACGAAGTCTCCCGGTCCCTTCACGTCGAGGAGTTGCCAGGTCACCTCACGGTCGACGGTGGAGGCTACCCCGGGTTCCTGGCTGTTCCAGCCCGGCCACAGCACGCCCTCCTGCTGTGCCTGGGGCAGCAGCCAGACGTGCTGGCCCGGTTCGCCCAGGAAGCCGAAGGCGCTGTCCTTCGGCACCTCGGCCTCGGCACGGTCCTTGACCTGGAGGACGACGTCCTCGGTGTCGCGCCACACGGGCTCCTCCCCCGTGTCGTCGCGGATCTGCACGGTCCACCGGCCGTGATCGAAACGGGGGCCCATGTCGATGTGGCCGTCACCGATGACGGTGCGGCCCCGGCCGGTCTCCGCGGCCGCGTCGGACTCGACACCGGGAGTGGGGGAAGCGGTGGGAGCCGCGACGGCCGCCGGCGTTCCCGTCGTGGCCAGCAGAGCGGCGGCCGCCAGGAGAAGGCCCGTCGGACGGGGTCGGAAACGAGTGGTCTTCACTTCTTGCTGCCTCCGAGGCAGGAGCGGAGCTCGTCGGCGTTGTGCCGCATCATGTCGGTGTAGTGCCGGACGTGGTCGTCGAAGGCGTCGCCGTACAGCGTGCATACCTTGACGTGCTGGTCCTTGGCGACCTGCGTGAGCACGGTGGCCCGCTGGACCAGGTTGGGTTCCATGAACACCGCCGGTACCTTGAGGTTCTTGATCGTGCGGGAGAGCTTCTGGACGTCGGACGCGCTGGGTTCCTGGGCGGGGTTGGGCACGACGAATCCGGCGACCGTCATGCCGTAGGCGTCCGCGAGATATCCGAAGGCGTCGTGCGTGGTGATCAACTGTCTGCTGTCGCTGGGTATCCCGCCGATCTGGGCGCGTACGTAGCGGTCGAGGGCATCGAGTTGGCTCTCGTACGCACGGCAGTTGGCGTCGTAGGTCTTCGCGCCCGCCGGGTCCCGCTTCTTGAGGGTGTCCCGGATCAGCTGGGCGTAGGACTTCGCGTTCTGCACGTCCTGCCAGAGGTGCGGGTCGATCTCGCCGTGCACGTGCTTGCCCAGGACGGCCTGGGGCAGCTGGTAGATCTCGGCGCCGGGCCGGCCGAGGAAGGCGAACTGCTTCCCCGGGGGGACCTTCTCCAGGGCCCGGTTGGGTACGTCGATGACGACGTCACCGGGCGGTATCTCCTCCTGGGTCCTGCCCTTGGTCCGCAGGTCCGTGAAGGCGGACATCCGCCCGCTGTCGATGTTGACGGTGAGATCGGTGTGTCCGTCGTCCAGGATGGTGTCCTTCGGCCCCGCCACGGTGTGCGGGTCGACCCCGACCGCGAAGGTGAACGTGCCCTTGCCCACCGGCCGGGGCTCCCTGCCGAGATTCCGCAGCTTGGCCTCCAGCGTGAGCCTGTACACCCCCGGCTTGGTGAACGCCCAGTTCAGGTGGGTGTGCGCGGCCGGCGGCAGCGTGGTGGTGTCCTCCGCGTCGAAACCGTCGGAGGAGTCGAAGTAGGTCTTCGGCTGGCCCAGGGACTCCGTCAGGTAGGCCACGAGATCGCCGGGCCCGCGCACGTCGGTCGCCGAGAGCAGGATGTCCGAGGACCGCGTAGCCCCGCGCTCCTCGCCCTCCCCCCGCACGCGCAGGCCGAGCCAGAGCACGTCCAGCCCGATGTTCTCGACCAGGGGGATGACGTGCGCGCCGTAGGTCTCCGACGCCTCGGCGAGGGAGACGTTGGGGGTTCCCTTGCGGGCGTTGGAGTCCACGGCCTTGATCAGGGCGTGTTCTTCGAGGAGCAAGTGGTTGGTGAAGGTGACGTCCGCCTTGGAGACGGCGTCGGCGTCCCTGGGGGTGGGCTCGTAGGAGTGCGGGTCGCCGCCGGGCGGCACGATCGAGTCGACCTGGACCCGGTCGCCGGCGACCTGGCGGACGAGATCGGCGAGGATCTCCGTGGTCGTCACCACGCGCAGTGCCGCGTCCGGGTTGTCCGCCTCGGCCGCGGGCCGGGCGTTTCCCTTACAGCCGGTCAGCGTGGCGCCGAGGACCGCGGCGGCGGCCAGTGCCCGGATCACCGGGCGGGGCAGAGGCATGAGAAGTGAACTCCCTGGACGGAGGGGCGGCGCCGGGCGGACCGCTGGCCGGCCTGGCGCCACCCGTGGGGAAGGACCCGCCCGCGCGGGCCGGCGGGCGGCTGTTGTCGGGCGTGCTTTCAGTCGCCGTGCGGGACGGCCGCGGTGCGTCGGCGCGCTGCCCGGCCCATGCCTACGGCGGCGGCGCCACCGAGGACGAGCGCCCCCGCGGTACCGGCCAGCAGTTCGGCCGGAACACTGCCGGTGTGCGCGAGGCTGCCGCCGGAGCTCGAACCGCCGCCGGAGGAACCCGAGGCTTTGGAGGCCGAACCGCCCGACGAGGCCTCCCCGCCGGAGGAGCCCTGGCCCGTGCCGCCGCCGGTCGGTCCGCCGGTGCCCCCGGTGGATCCTCCGTCTCCGCTGCCGCCGCCCGGCGCGACCTCGGCGGGGTCGACATCGCCCACCGCGAAGGTGTAGGTGCGGGTGTCCGTGGTGGCCTTCCCGGACGGCAGAGTCCCGCTCAGCTGGAAGGTCAGCTTGTAGACGCCCTGCTGGGAGAAGGCCCAGTTGCCGTGGGCGTGCACTCCCAGGTTGACCTTCTGGGAGTCGGGCAGTCCGTCCCGGCTGTTGTAGAGGACCTGTGCGCCGCCGAGGCCGGCGGTCTCCCAGACGGCCACCGGACCGGGCCCGCTGACCTTGGTCAGCTTCATGTCGAGCGGTCCTCTGAGGTCTCCGCCGCCCAGGGCCTCGGTGTTCCAGCCGGCCCACACCACGCCCTGCTTCTGGACCTGGGGAATCAGCCAGAAGTCACTGCCGGCCTTGCCGAGGAAGGCGTACGTGCTGGAGGCCGGCACCTTCTCCCTGGCCTCGGGCTTGACGTGGACCACCACGGAGGACGGCTCCCGCCAGACGATGCCGCCGGGGTTGCGGCTGTCCTTGAACAGGGTGCGGAGCTTGCCGTCCACCATCTTGCCGGCGATCGCGTCCACATGGCCGTCGTCGATGACGACGTGCTCCGTGGCGATGCCCGAACCCTCTTCGGTCTTGGCCGCCGCGGCGGCGCGCAGGGCGCGGGCCGTGCTCTTGACCGTGCCTCCGGCGTTCTCGTCGCCGTCCGTGATGCCGCCGGAGACGGCCGAGGGGGCGGGCGCCGGGTGGGACTGCGTCGCGTCCGGGGAATCCGGGGAATCCGGGGAAGGGGAGGGCGCAGGTGGCGTGCCGGTTTCGTCAGCGACGCGGACCGTCCACCGCCGGGTGGTCGTCGGCGTCCGGCCGTCGGCGAGCCGGGCCGTGGCCCGCGTCGTGAGGTGGTACGTGCCCGGCCGGGTGAAGGCCCAGCTCACGTCCCCCGTTCCGCCGGCCGGGAGCGGCTGCGCGTCGGGCATCCCGTCGGCGCTGTCGAACAGGACGGCCGGCGCACTGGTGTCGGCGGAGCCGGCCGCGTGCGGCGCGAACACGATGACGTCACCGGGCCCCTCGGCCCCGGTGAACTCCCAGGTGACGTTGCCGTCGGCGAGTTCGTCCGCGGGAACTCCGGTGGTGTCCCACTGCGGGCTCTCCGCGTGCCGGTCCGTACCGGTGGAGAAGCCGTCGAGCAGCCAGACCGAGGCGCCGGAACGGCCGAGGAAGGCGTACTGTCCGCCCTCGGGTACCACCGCCTTGGCGTCCGGTCCCAGTTCCAGGTCCGCCGGGCCCGCCGCGTCGGACGACCGAGGCTCGGTTTCCCTGCCGGGGTCGAGCGAGAGGGAGAGCGCGTCGGCGTCCAGGCGTACGACGACACGGGGTGCGGACGCCCGCGGCACCCGGCCGGCTTCATCGGGGGTGCCGGCGAAGGCCAGGGGCGACAGCGCGACGGACAGCACGATCGAGCCCACGGCCCCTACGGCGACTCCGCGCGGGTTTATGGCTGATGCCATGAGGTGAGTTCTCCTCGGTTCTGCGACGGCGCTCATGGCGGCCGTCGCGACAGCTCGTTCGAGTAATGGGGGGGCCGGCCCGTTCCGCTCGGCGCGTCAGGACTCGTTCTTCGCGGGCGTGGGCTCGGACGCGCCGCGCGTCCTGCGGCGGTACAGGTAGAACGACGTGCCCGCACCCACGCCGATGAGAGCGACGGCGCCCATACCGAGGGGGACGGCCGTTCCGGCTCCCGTCGCCGCGAGACTTCCGCTCGCCGAACCACCGGTGGTGGTGTCACCGGTCGCGGAACCCCCGCCGGAGGTCGAACCACCGGACGCCGCCCCGCCGGAGGTCGAACCACTGGACGTCGCCCCGCCGGAGGTCGATCCGCCGGAGGTCCCGCCGGACGTGGAAGCACCGTCCGTGGAACCCCCGTCGCCGGAACCACCCGACGTCGAACCGCCGTCCGTGGACCCGCCGGACGCCGACCCCGATGTGGAGCCACCCGATGCAGTACCAGCGCTCGTGGACCCGCCCGATGTCGAACCACCGTCCGCGGACCCACCGGAAGTCGAACCGCCGTCCGCGGAGCCGCCGTCCGTGGTACCCCCGTCACCGGCACCGCCGTCGGTCGCACCACCGCTGGTGGAACCTCCCGACGCGGCACCCCCGTCCGCCGTGCCGCCGGCAGCCGTGCCGCCGGCCGTCTCCCCGCCGCCGTCACCCGGCAGGGAGATGCCATCGAGGTCGACATCGCCGACGGCCATGGTGAAGACCTGGCTGTCGGAGACCTGCTCACCGGAGCTGAGCGTGGCCTTGTAGGTGAACGTCATCCGGTAGACGCCCTCCTGGGTGAACACCCAGTTGGCGTGCTCGTGCGTGCGGGCCGGCACCTCGTAGGTGTCGGGCACTCCGTCACGGGTGTCGAACCGCATCATCGGCTCGCCGAAGGGCGTCCACTCGAAGATCAACAGTTGACCGGGCCCCTCCACCTTGTCCAGCGACATGGTGAAGTTCCCCTGGATGTCGCCGCTCTGGAACGCCTCGGTGCTCCATCCGGCCCACAGCAGCTCCGGGTCCTGCGTCTGCGGAACGGAGTAGAAGGTGTCACCGGGGGCCCCGATGAAGGACAGCCCGTCCGCCGGGTCGGGGATCGTCTGCTTCCCCTTGCCGGTCAGATGCATGATGACCGAGCCCGGCTCCCGCCAGACGACGTCCGTGGTCCTGCTGTCCTTGAACAGCGTGCGGAACCGGCCGTCGACGAGGCGCGGCGCGACGGCGTCGACATGCCCGACGTCGATCACCGTGCGCTCATCGACCACATCACCGGCCGCCGCCGTCTCCGACGCGTACGCCGCGGGCACGGCGTGCGCCGTGACCCCGCCATGATCGGCCGGCGCCGCCGAGACGATCCCGGCCGCAGCAAGGGCCAGCACCCCCATCACGCACGCGGACCGCGTAGTTGATCCCATCGTCCCTCATCTGCTCGTAGCGCCGCACCGATTGACGCACGGTGGGCCCGAACTCTCCGCCCCTGAAGAGAAGCGCGCGGTGCGTCGCCCCCGTCCCGGGAAGCGTCAGTGCTCGACCTCGGACGGGAAGCAGCCTTCTTCCGCGCAGTGCCACGGAGCGTACATGCGATGGTAATCATTTTCAATAACAGCCAGAAACTTGTACATGGGTTTCGTTTTCATCTAGGGTCGAACCGCTTGCCCGACCCTCACCAAGGAGAAACCCCGTGGCCGTTCCCAAGCGGAAGATGTCCCGCAGCAACACCCGCCACCGGCGCGCCCAGTGGAAGGCGTCCGCGCCGGCGCTCGCCCCGGTCACCGTGGACGGCGTCTCCTACCTGGTGCCCCAGCGACTGGTCAAGGCGTACCAGCGCGGTCTGCTGCGCCCCGAGGGCTGACACCGGATGCCGAACCGCCGACTGCCCGTCACCGTCCTGTCCGGCTTTCTCGGGGCGGGCAAGACCACTCTGCTCAACCATGTGCTCGGCAACCGCGAGGGTCTGCGGGTCGCCGTCATCGTCAACGACATGAGCGAGGTCAACATCGACGCCGCGCTGGTGCGCGGCGGCGAGGCCGCTCTGTCGCGGACCGAGGAACGGCTGGTCGAGATGACCAACGGATGCATCTGCTGCACGCTCCGCGACGACCTGCTGGAGGAGGTGGACCGACTCGCCCGGGAAGGCCGGTTCGACTACCTCCTGATCGAGTCCAGCGGCATCTCGGAGCCCATGCCGGTCGCGGCGACCTTCGCCTTCGCCCGCGACGACGGCGCGACTCTGGAGGATCTCGCCCGCCTGGACACCATGGTCACGGTGGTCGACTCCGCCAACTTCCTGGCCGAACTCGCCTCCGGTGACGAGCTGGTGGCGCGGGGGCTCGACCAGTACGAGGACGACGAGCGCACCGTCAGCGACCTTCTGATGGACCAGGTCGAGTTCGCCGACGTGATCGTGCTCAACAAGCTCGACCTCGTCACCGCCGAGGACGCCGAGCGGCTCCGGGCCGCTCTCCGCCGCCTGAACCCCCTGGCCCGGATCGTGCCGGCGGTGCACGGACGCGTCGGCCTCGAAGCCGTCCTGGGCACCCGGCTCTTCGACCTGGAGCGCGCCCAGCAGGCCCCCGGCTGGGTCGCGGAACTCAACGGCGACCACACGCCGGAGACCGAGGAGTACGGCGTCTCCTCGACCGTCTTCCGTTCCGCGCGGCCCTTCCACCCCGAGCGGCTGTGGCGGTTCGTCACCGAGGAGATGGACAGCGGCGCCTACGGCCGCGTCCTGCGGTCGAAGGGCTTCTTCGTCCTGGCCAGCCGTCCGCACGTCACCGGGCTCTGGTCACAGGCCGGTTCGGTGGCCCGTTTCGAGCCGTCCGCCGCCCGCGACACCGGTGACGCGACAGGCCAGGAACTGGTGTTCATCGGCACGGACCTGCGCGCCGACGAGTTGCACTCCGCCCTCACCGGCTGCCTGCTGACGGACGGCGAGAGCCCACTGTCGGACGATCCGTTCCCCGCCTGGGACACCTACGGCATCGACGAGACATGCGCCCATGAGGAAACAGCACTCGCGGCGCACTCCTGAGACTCCGGTCCGGACGGTGGTCGCAGCCACGGCACCGTCCGGACCGGTCTTGCGCGACCCACCTCACCTCAGCGCGGGAGGCCCGGCGCCATGGAAGACGCCCCGATCAAGGAGCATCGCCCGAGTTGGCGGGCCACGCGCCAGCGAGCCGCCGTACTCCGGGCGCTGCGCGAAGCGGCCAACTTCGTGTCCGCGACCCACCTGCACGCGGCACTGACCGCGGACGGTGCCTCCATCGGACTGACCACGGTGTACCGGACGCTGCGCGTCCTGGAACGGACCGGTCACGTCGATGTGATGCGGGAGAGGACCGGTGAGCGCCTCTACCGTCCGCGCCCCGCCGACGGGCACCGGCACTACCTGGTATGCCGGCGCTGCGGCGACAGCTCCCCCGTGGATGCGGAGAGCGTGGAGCGCTGGGTGGAGGACCTGACCGCGTCCACCGGTTTCAGCGCGATCGAGCACGCACTGGAACTCACCGGCATCTGCGGGCCCTGCCTGCCGGGCGGTAAGCCGCCACCCGTATAGCCGGTACATCAAGTATCGGCAACGATTGTCATATCAGGCGGCATGCCCATAGATCTGACATTCGTTTTCATCTAGCGTCGGCGACACACGCCCAGGTTCCATTTGCACGCACTGCGGAGGATCTTCCCCATGTCTACGTTCTCGACCCGCCACGTCAGCCTTCTCGTGGCCGGTACGTCCCTCGCCCTGGTGGCGGGTTGCGGCAACTCCTCGGACGCCAAGAGCGACGGGAACGCCACGGCCGCCTCTTCGGGCTCCTCCAAGGTCACGGTGGTCGCCTCGACGAACGTCTACGGCGACATAGCCGAGCAGATAGGCGGCGACAAGGTCGACGTCACCTCGATCATCAGCGACCCCGACCAGGACCCGCACTCCTACGAGGCCAGCACCCAGAACCAGCTCGCGCTGTCCAAGGCCAAGCTCGTCATCGAGAACGGCGGCGGCTACGACGACTTCATCGACCGCATGCTGAAGAGCAGCAGGTCCTCCGCCGAGGTGATCAACGCGGTCGACGTCTCCGGCAGGACCGCCCCCGAGGGCGAGGAACTCAACGAGCACGTCTGGTACGACTTCCCCACCACCGCCAAGATCGCCGACCGCGTCGCCGCCGGCCTGGGCAAGGCAGACCCCGCCGACGCGGACGTCTTCAGCAAGAACGCCGAGGCGTTCAAGGCGAAGCTCCAGCCGCTCGAAGCGAAAGAAGCCGGGATCAAGAAGGCCCACGGAGGCGAGGGCATCGCCATCACGGAGCCCGTACCGCTCTACCTGACCGGGGCCGCGGGGCTGGAGAACAGGACGCCCGAGGAATTCAGCGAGGCCATCGAGGAGGGCGACGACGTGTCGCCGAAGGTACTCCAGGGCACGCTGGGCCTGTTCACCGGCAAGAAGGTCGAGGCACTGGTCTACAACGAGCAGACCTCCGGAGCCGAGACCGAGAAGGTGAAGGCGGCCGCCGAGAAGGCCGGCATCCCCGTCGTTCCCGTCACCGAGACGCTGCCCGAGGGCAAGGACTACGTCGGCTGGATGACCTCCAACGTCGACGCGCTGGCCCACGCCCTGGACAAGTGAGCGCGCCGGACATGATCTCCGTACCCCGGGCCCGGGGCGGCAGAGCGGCGGCCGCCGCCGACGGCCGCCCTGTGATCAGCGTCGACGCCGCCGCCGTCTCCTACGGCGCGCGTACGGTGTGGCGCGACCTCGACCTGGAAGTTCAGCCCGGGGAGTTCCTCGCCGTGCTCGGGCCGAACGGGTCGGGCAAGACGAGCCTGATGAAGGCCCTGCTCGGCCGGCAGCCACTGTCCGCCGGCACACTGGACGTCCTAGGCCGACCGCCACGCGAGGCGAGACGGCACATCGGATACATCCCCCAGCAGGCATCCCTGTCCGCGCAGACGCTGCTGCGCTCGCGTGACCTGGTGCGTTTCGGAATCGACGGCCACCGTTTCGGCCTGTGGCCGCGTACCGGAGGCGTCCGGCGCCGGGTCGACGAGATCCTGGAGCAGGTCGGCGCGTCGGCCTACGCCGATGTGCCGGTGAACCTGCTCTCCGGTGGCGAGCGCCAGCGGGTACGCGTCGCCCAGGCTCTCGCCACCGACCCGCGCATCCTGCTGTGCGACGAGCCGCTGCTGTCCCTGGACCTCAACCACCAGCGCGCGGTCACCGGACTCATCGACGCCCGCCGCCGTTCGCACCGGACGGCGGTGGTCTTCGTGACCCACGAGATCAACCCCGTGCTCGACCTGGTGGACCGGGTGCTGTACCTGGCACCCGGCGGCCATCGCGTCGGCACGCCGGAAGAGGTCCTGACCTCGGAGTCGCTCTCGGCCCTGTACGGCACGCGGGTCGACGTCGTCCGGGTGCGGGGCCGCGTCGTGGTGGTCGGCGCACCCGACGGACCGGACGCACAGCCGCACCACGCTCACCCACTCCACACGTCCGACGGAGCCCGGTCATGACCCTCGCAGACGGGATCTGGCAGCAGATCTTCACCTTCGACCACTACGGCGAACTACTCGCCCTGGTCCGCAACTCACTGATCGCCGGGGCGGCCCTGGGCCTGATCGGCGGCCTGGCCGGTGTCTTCGTCGTCATGCGGGACCTCCCCTTCGCCGTGCACGGGATCAGCGAGCTGTCCTTCGCCGGTGCCTCCGCCGCACTGCTGCTCGGGGTGAACATCGTCGCCGGCTCCATCGTCGGTTCCCTGCTCGCGGCCGGCGTGATCGGGGTCATGGGCTCCCGGGCCCGGGGCCACAACTCGGCGATCGGGATACTCATGCCGTTCGGCCTGGGTCTCGGCGTCCTGCTCCTCGCGCTCTACAAGGGCCGGGCCGCCAACAAGTTCGGACTGCTCACCGGCCAGATCGTCGCCGTCGACACCCCGCAGCTGACCTGGCTGCTCGGCACCTCGGCCGTGGTGCTGACCGCCCTCGCGGTGATGTGGCGACCGCTCACCTTCGCCAGTGCCGACCCGGAGGTGGCCGAGGCCCGCGGTGTCCCCGTGCGCGGGCTCTCCCTGACCTTCATGATCGTGCTGGGCCTGGCCGTCGCGCTGTCCGTGCAGGTCGTGGGCGCGCTGCTGGTTCTCGCCCTCGTCGTCACCCCGGCTGCCGCGGCGGCGCGCATCACGGCCTCCCCCGTCCTGCTGCCCCTGCTGAGTACGGTCTTCGCGCTGGTCTCCATCGAGGGGGGCATCCTGCTCGCCCTGGGCAGCAGCATCCCCATCAGCCCGTACGTCACCACGATCTCCTTCACCGTGTACGTCGTCTGCCGCCTGGCCGGCGGCTACCGGACCCGGCGCACGGGCGCCCGCAGAACGGTTCCTCAGCCCGTCTGAGCGGGTGGCGCCCCGGCGACGTCTGTCCCGCACGCGGACGGTCGTGTGCCACGCACTCCCTTTTGCACCCCCTCGTCGGCGCCCTCTGACGCGGTCGAGGCGACCGGTCCCCGACCGGTCCCCGAACACGACTCAGGGGCCGTCCGGATTTCTCCGACACGGCCCCTGAACCGGGACTCTCACGAGTCGGGACGACAGGATTTGAACCTGCGACCCCTTGACCCCCAGGAGTAGGGGTCAAGGGTATTTTCTGGATATAGCAGACTTAATCGGGGCGGATAATGTGCATAACAGGCTCCGTTGTGCACCAGCGCGCACACCGCGTGGTCCCCAACTGGTCCCCAAGCCGTCCCTCTAGAACCCTGCAACGGGTCCCAGACCTCGCCGCGCCCTCGCCAGGCCAGCACCACAGCTCCACCGCTCGCACACTAGCCGCGACTTCGAGCTGCCTCATCCACCGGGCCCTCTCGGCCCTGACGCGGTCACCCATCACGTCTGCCCGCCCCGATCGTGGGTGGGCGGCTGCTCCCCCGCGCGCAGCAGATCGGGGCTCACGACGTTCCCGCCGACAGCATGCTCGTGTCAGTGGCGTGGGAGAGAATCCTTGTGTGGCGACTTTCCCTGAGACCGAACGCTATATCCAGTTTCTGCTCGAGCAGTTGGCGGGCCGCAACGAGCACCATGT
>NZ_JBHXLV010000169.1:0-14220 GCF_042721685.1 Streptomyces sp. NPDC058459
CCCCGAGCGTGGGGGGAAGGGTCGCGGGGCGGGGTCGGGCCGGGGTGTCAGCAGCCGTAGTCGACCAGGTCGAACGTGGCGTAGTGGTCGGAGGTGTAGTAGTCCTCTTCGTTCTGGCGGCCCGTGACGATGCGGCGGGCGCCACGGGTGGACGAGCCGGGGGTCTTGACCGTGTACTCGTGGTAGTAGCCGGAGGACTGCCGGGGGAGGACGCCCTCGCGGTTCTGGAAGACCACGCCGTCCTGGGAGTACGGGTAGGGGCCCCCCTGGGCGATGAGGTCGAGGGTGTGGTGCGCCTGCGACGGCAGGGCGCCGTAACAGATGCTGCCGACCGAGGTGGTGGCCGCGTCCGCCGTGCCGGCGGAGACGGTGCCGCCGACAAGGAGAGCGGAGAGCAGGGCCGCGGCGGCGCCGATTCGGGTGGTGCGTGGGGGGTATCTCATGGCTTCATGATGACGCGCGTAGACGCGTTCATGTCAATGACGAAGAGGTGGATTCTCCTGCGGGCCCGATGAGTTCTCGCGGCGTTAACCTGCGTCAACAGGAGCTGTTAGGGCTCCTGTCGACGTTCCGCCGGACGGCTAGAAGGACCCGTACTCGGGGCTGCCCGCCAGGTCGTAGGACTGGATGGAGACACCCTTCCCGGTGACCGTGCCGCCCGCGTGCCGGAAGCGGGTGGGGACGGCGCCCTCCGTGAAGAGGCGGCGGCCCTCGCCGAGCACGACGGGGAAGGTCAGCAGGTGCAGGGTGTCGAGCAGGCCGAGGTTCACCAGGGAGCGGACCAGCGCCCCGCTGCCGTGGATCTGGATCTCGCCCTCGGTGCGCTCCTTCAGCGCCTGGACCTCCTTGCCGAGGTCGCCGGAGAGCACGGTGGTGCCGGCCCACTCGGGGTTCTCGACGGTCGCGGAGACGACGTACTTGGGCAGCGCGTTCAGCTTGGCCGCGACCGGGTTGCCGGGGTCGGTCACCTTCGGCCAGTAGCCGGCGAAGATGTCGTAGGTGTGGCGGCCGAGCAGGAAGGCACCGGCCCGCGCGAAGCTCTCGTCGACGAAGCCGCCGAACCCTTCGTCGGCGTACGGGAAGGTCCAGCCGCCCTGGCCGAAGCCGCCGCTGGTGTCCTCCTCGGGGCCGCCGGGGGCCTGGTAGACGCCGTCGAGCGAGACGAAGACGGTGGAGACGAGCTTGCCCATGAGGTGCCTTCTTCCGGGTACGGGGTCGTGCTGTCGACGGTGCAGAACCCGCTCGGCACCGTAACTCATCGGTCCCCCGGGCGCGCCTCAGCCGTTCAGCTCCCGGTACCGCGCGGCCAGGCGGCTCGTCCCCTCCTCGGTGAGGGAGCCGAAGAGGCGCAGCCGGGAGATACCGCCGTCCGGATGGATGTCCACCCGCGCGTGCGTGCCGACGGCCGGGGCCTGGAGCGGGAAGCGGTGGCAGGTGTCCGGCTGGAGCCGGGTGCGCGGCAGGATCTCGGTCCACTCCCCGCTCTCGCCGTCCCGCACCGAGACCGACGCCCAGCCCGCGCTGTTCCCCTTCAGATACGCCGTGTCGATCTCGACGGCCCGGATGCTCGCCTGCGCGGCCAGCCGGTAGGTGATCCAGTCGTGGCCCCGGTCGCGGCGGCGCCGGGTCTCCCAGCCGTCGTCCATCCGCTGGGAGCGGCCGGGCCGGACGGTGTTGGCGGCCGGGGAGTAGAAGCGGTCGGACGCGTCCTCGGCCCGGCCGCCGTTCTCCAGCGCGGCCACGTCGAAGGTGCCGAGCGCCGCCAGCCACTCCGGGTCCGGGACGATCTCGCCGTAGGCGCGCAGGCGGGCGACTCCGCCGTCCGGGTGCTGGTTCAGCCGGAGGTGGGTGAAGCGCCGGGGCGCGGAGACGGGGAATCCGTTCGCCGCGTGGCCGCCGACCGGGGTGCGCGGGACGAGTGTCGTCCATTTCGCGCCGTCCCCGAGCAGTTCTTCGGGTGACGGGGCGCCGGGCACCGAGGTGGCCTCGACGGAGACGGCCTGCGGGTGGTTGCCCCGGAAGTGCGCGGTGTCCACCACGATCCCCCGGATCACACCGGGCGTGCCGAGCCGGATCAGCGCCCAGTCGTGGTCGTCGGCGCCCGGCCAGGGGTCCTCGGCGCTAAGGCCGCGCCTGCGGCGGGTCTCCCAGCCGTCCATGATCTTGCCCTTGTGACCGAAGCGGCCCGGCTCGAACTCGGCGCGGTGGGGCAGCAGCAGGTTCTCCCGCTCGGCGAAGAACTCGTCGTTGGCGGCGATCACCCCGGCCCCGAGGCGCCGGTCGGCGAGATCGGGATGGCGGGTGAAGGGGAGGTCCGCCGTGCGGTAGTCCGCGTAGGGGTCGCCGCCGCCGTAGGGAGCCGCGTCGCCGGTGAAGCGGGGCGGGGTGGGGGGTTGCTGCGCCGTCACGGTGATCGGGGTCCTTTCGGCAGGGGGACGGGGTCAGCCGTCACGGGTCAGCAGCCGGCCCTCCGGCTCGGTGAACCGACCTTCGCTGTACACCTGTCGGCCGCGCAGCCAGGTGGACCTCACCACGCCGTGGAGGGTCTTCCCGGCGTACGCGGTGACGGGGTTGCGGTGGTGGAGGCGGGCCGGGTCGACGGTGAAGGTGTCCTCCGGGGCGAGGACGGCGAAGTCGGCGTCGCGGCCCGGCGCGATGGCCCCCTTGCGGTCGAGGCCGGCCAGGGCGGCTGTGCGAGCGGACATCCATCGCACCACGTCGGTCAGTCGGTGCCCGCGCCGGCGTGCCTCGGTCCAGATCACCGGAAGGCTCAGCTGGAGGCCGGAGACACCGCCCCAGGCGGTCGCGAAGTCCGGCGTCTTGAGGTCGGCGGTGGAGGGCGAGTGGTCGGTGACGACGCAGTCGACGGTACCGTCCGCGAGTGCCTGCCACAGCAGGTCCCGGTTGGCTGCCTCGCGGATGGGCGGGCAGCACTTGAACTCACTGGCCCCGTCCGGGACTTCCTCGGCGCTCAGGGTGAGGTAGTGCGGGCAGGTCTCCACAGTGACGCGGACTCCGTCGGCGCGGGCGGCGGCGATGAGGGGGAGGGCAGCGGCGGAGGAGAGGTGGAGTACATGTACGCGGGCGTTCAACCGGCGTGCTTCTTCCAGCAGTCGGGCAATGGCATCCGTCTCGGCCAGGTGCGGGCGGGAGGCGAGGAAGCCCGCGTACGCCGGTCCGGAGGGGATGTCCGTGAGGTGGGCCGGGTCCTCGGCGTGCACGACCAGCAGCCCGTCGAACCCGGCGATCTCGGTCAGCAAACGGGCCAGCCGGGTGTTGTCCAGGTGCGGGAACTCGTCCACGCCGGACGGCGAGAGGAACGCCTTGAAGCCGAACACCCCGGCCTCGTGCAGCGGGCGCAGATCTTCGACGTTGCCGGGCAGCGCGCCGCCCCAGAAGCCGACGTCGACATGGGTCCGGCCCTCGGCGGCCGTCCGTTTGACGCGCAGCCGGCCGACCGTGGTGGTGGGAGGCACCGAGTTCAGCGGCATGTCGACGAGCGTGGTGACACCGCCGGCCGCCGCCGCGCGGGTCGCGGTCCAGAACCCCTCCCACTCGGCGCGGCCGGGGTCGTTGATGTGCACATGCGTGTCGACCAGGCCGGGCAGCAGGGCGTCGTCGCCGAGGTCGACGGCCGGAACCCGTGTCCCGTACGGCAGCACGGCCTCGATCGTCCCGCCGGTGACGGTGACCGTCGCGGGCCGTACGCCCTCCGGGGTGACGACACGCGTGGAGCGCAGCGCCAGCTCGACGTCGGACACCCGAACCCCTCTCCGCCGTACACGTCCACATGACGGAATTCAACGTTCTGTTGAAGGAGTCTCGCGGCACGCTCCGCCACACGTCAAGGGTGCCAGTCGCTCGGGCCGCGCGGCCTGAGCGGACGCGGGAGTGTCCACGGCGGTCGCCCACAGGTGCCACTCATGCGCAGGCGGGATGTGCGGGGGTCCATGGTGCGTCTGCTCCCGTTCCCTGGGTGGCGGTGCATGCTGGTCCCATGACATCCGGCCGAGCCCCCCGCCAGCCCCGGGTCGCCGGGCTGCTGCTCGCCGCCGGAGGCGGGCGGAGGCTCGGCGGTCGGCCCAAGGCGCTGCTGCGTCACGACGGCGCCCCGCTGGTCGAGCGGGCGGCCCGCGCCCTGTGGGACGCCGGGTGTGCGCGGGTGCACGTCGTACTCGGCGCCGGAGCCGGGGAGGTGCGCGCACAGGCCGAGTTGAGCGGATGCGTACTCGTGGACAACCCCGGCTGGGCCGACGGGATGGGGTCCTCCCTGCGCGCCGGGCTCCGCTCCCTTACGGGTACGGAGGTGCGCGGTGTCCTCGTGAGCCTTGTCGACCAGCCGGGCATCGGGCCGGAGGCGTACGCACGCGTGCTGGACGCCTTCACCGGCGAGACCTCCCTCGTGTCGGCCGCGTACGACGGCAGGCGCGGGCACCCGGTACTCCTCGGGGCCGCCCACTGGGCCGGTGTGGTCGCGGTCGCGCGGGGCGATCAGGGGGCGCGGGGGTATCTGCGGCGGCACTCCGGGGAGATCCGGCTCGTGGAGTGCGGGGACGTGGCCGAGCCGTACGACATCGACACCGGGGCTGATCTCGGCAGGCTGCGGCCCGGCGGGGCCCGTTGAGGTCCGGCGAGCTGGAAATCACGCTGCCCGGTCCGGCCCGCCCGTCACGGAGGAAGTGACCGCTCATGTGAGGTCCGCACCGGAGCGGCGCTGGACTTCCTCGCGGAGCTGCACCGCCGGTTCACCCCGCGCCGGAACGAACTCCTGGCCCGCGGGGCCGGGCGCCGCGCCGAGATCACCCGCACCGGCACGCTGGACTTCCTGCCCGGGACGGCGGACATCCGCGCCGACGACTCCTGGCGGGTGGCTCCCGCGCCGCCCGCGCTGGAGGACCGCCGGGTGGAGATCACCGGCCCGACCGACCGCAGGACGACGGTCAACGCGCGCCGACGGGGAGCCGGTCCCGGGCGCCCTGGTCGACTTCGGCCCCTACTTCTACCTGCCGAAGACCGAGTCCCACCTCGCAGCCCGCCTGTGGAACCACGTGTTCGTCTTCGCGCAGGACCAACTCGGCATCCCCCAGGGCTCCGTACGGGCCACCGTACTGATCGAGACGATCACGGCAGCGTACGAGATGGAGGACGCGGCCACCGCCGAGATCTCCCGCTCGCAGATCTGGCAGTGGATCGCGGCGGGCGTCGAGTTCCAGAACGGCGAGCGTGCCACCCCCCGAACTGGCGCGCCGGCTGGCCGCGGCCGAGCTGGCGGCGGTGCGGGCGGAGATCGGCGGGGAGACGTTCGCGGCCGGGCACTGGCAGGAGGCGCACGACCTGCTGCTGACGGTGGCGCTGGACGAGGAGTACGCGGACTTCCTCACGCTGCCCGCCTGCCGGCACCTCACCGGCTGAGCGCGTTCACTCGCCGGAAGGGCCGGGTCTCTCGGAGTGGCCGAGGGACCGCTCCGGCGCCACCCGGTCGCGTACCAGGCGCTTGACCGCCGTGGGCTCGGGAAAGCCCTGCTCACGGCGGTCCCAGACCGGCTCGCCGTCCACCCGGACGACGAAGACGCCGCCGGTGCCGGGCTTGAGGGCGAGTTCGCCCAGCTCGGTCTCGAAGGTGGTGAGCAGCTCCTGCGCCAGCCAGGCCGCGCGGGGCAGCCAGCGGCACTGGGTGCAGTACTCGATCTCGACTCGATGACTCACGGACGTCCCTTCATCCCAGGTGTACCGACCAGTCCTGTTCCGCCGCCGGGCGGCCGTGCAGGTCGGGGACCCGCTTGAGCCAGTCCGGACGGCCCCGCTGGGAGCGCTCGGCGCGGGCGGCCTCCTCGGCGGCGAGTTCCGCGCGGTCGGGGAAGTCGGTGGGCAGCCACCGGGCGGACAGCCGGGCGCGGGCCAGCAGGTGGTCGACGTAGGCGGCGCGGGCCTCGTCCGGGGTGGCGAAGGCGGGATCGTCGGTGAGCCAGGCGTCGGGCACCTCGGCGAGGATGCCGCGCAGCAGCTCCTCGGTGACCTCGGGGGCCAGCTCGGCGTCGGCGGCGCGCACGTCGGGGCCGTACTGGCCGAGGGCGTGGTGGCGGAAGTCGTACTTCCGGCCGGGGTCGGCGGTGTCCCAGCGGTGGTGGAAGACGAGGGCGGCGCCGTGGTCGATCAGCCACAGGCGCGGGGGCGCGATGCCGAAGGTCGGCCAGACCATGAGGTTGGAGCTGTGCACGGTGCGGTCCACGTTGGCGGTGAGCGCGTCGAGCCAGACGATCCGGCCCGCCTCCAGCGGGTCCACGGGGAAGTGCCGGGCGATCTCGGGGGTGAGGTCGCGGGCGCCCGGGAGATAGTCCATGCCGAGGTTGACGCCCGCGCTGGCGGCGTGCAGCTCGCGCACCTCCTGGTGCGGCTCGTCGGCGGCCACGACGGGGTCGAAGTGCACCAGCACCAGCTCGGGGAAGCGCAGGCCCAGGGCGCGGGCCAGCTCTCCGACGATCACCTCGGCGACCAGCGCCCTGTGGCCCTGCGCGGAGCCGGTGAACTTGACGACGTAGGTGCCCAGGTCGTCGGCCTCGACGACTCCGGGCACGGAGCCGCCGGAGCGCAGGGACGCGACGTAGCGGGTCGAGGTGACATCTCGCACGTTTCCCACCTCCCACATGAAGTGACCATAGTAACCAAGGGTGATCGGGATGCCGCCGAGGTCCCTTCAGCCGCCTGGGTGGTCTCCCGCGTCGGCGCGTCGGTCCGGACGCGAGTGACACGGCCTCGCCCGCCGGGGGCCCGGGGGCAGGACGCCTGATCGTGTCCCCGTCACCTGGCCCTGTCCGCGCGCAGCGGGTTCGGCAGGGGCAGGTAGCGGGCGTCCGCGCCGTCCGCGCCGGTCCAGCGGAGCAGGAGGTTGGTCTTGCCGGGGAGGGTGGGCGCGGTGAGCAGGGCCGGGAGTTCTGGGAGCGGGTGCCGGGACAGCTCGCGGCGGACGGCGGGCCAGGGGTCGAGGCCGGGGTGGTGTTCGGCGAGGGCGCCGGCGATCTCGGTGAGGTGGTTGACGAGCAGGCAGTACACCAGCCGCTCCCACCCGGCCTCGCGGGTCACCTCGGGCAGCAGCTTGGCGCCCTCCGCGTCGCGGAACAGCGCCTGTACGGGGGTGCCGGCGGCGTCGACGGCGACCAGGGTGTTCTGGAGGTGCGCCTCCAGCACGACACCGTGGTCGTGGAACGCGGTCAGCGCGGGCGGGACGACCTGGCGCAGATACGCGGCCCACCAGGCGCCCGGGTCAGGGGCAGTGGCCAGCGGGCTGCCGTCGAAGCCCTCGGCGAGCCCGGCCGCGAGCAGGGGCGTGGCGCCGGGCAGGAGGTGGCCGCGCAGTCCGTCACGGACCAGGACGGCGAGTTCCTCGAAGGCGAACGCGGCGGTGCGGTAGCCCCGGTCGCTCAGCCAGGCCGCGGGCGGCTCCATGGCGGCGAACGCGGCGCGGGCGGCGGTGTCGGTGCGGCCGAGCTTCTCCAGGTCATGGCGCCACAGCCGGCGGATGTCGTTGGTGATGCGGACGTCCAGGCTGAACTTCAGGAACAGGTCGCGGTCGGGCTCGTACACCGTGCGCACGGCCGCCGTGGGCCGGACCGCGAAGCCGGTGGGGCCGAGCCGGAGCAGGCGCCGGTCGGCGAAGGCGGGGGCGAGTTCGCGGGCGAGGAGGTCGAGCTGCCAGGGGTGGGCGGGCAGCAGCCGGTAGCCGGGCGGGGCGGTGCCGAGGGCGTCCAGGGCGGTGGTGTCGCCCTCCTCCGCGACCTGGTCCTCGCGGACGCCGAGCAGCACCAGCGGGAACCGGGCGTGCGCCTCGGGGGCGTACGGCAGCCATGCCGCGACCGGGCCGCCGCCGCGTGCCTTGGGCGCCGGGTGGTGCGGGTGGCCGGTGATCAGCGACTGCTCGGAGCGCAGATACGGGTCCTCGGGGGCGAGGGTGCGGGCACGCGCGGCGAGCAGGACGGCGACGGTGTCCCGGCTGTCGAGCATCTCGGCGGGCAGGTCGTCGCCCGGCAGGCCGGTGTGGGCGCGCAGTTCGTCGGCGACGAGTTCGACCAGTTCGGCGTGGGTCAGCCGCTGCCAGGCGTCGTCCGTGCGCACCTCGGGGCCGGACGGACGGCGGCCGGGGCGTACCCGCAGCAGCCGGCCGGTGCCGGGCAGCCGGTACACGGGCCGGTCACCGGCGTCCGGGACCGGCTGGGCCACCTCGCGCAGCAGGCAGTTGAGCAGCGGCGCCGACGCGTAGGCGTCGGCGTGCCGGGCGGCGGCGTCGGTCTGGGGCTTGAGGTCCACGCGTTTGTTCGCTCTCGTCATACCGGCGTCGGTGCCCGTTCATGGGGGGCCGACCGTGCTCAGCAAGTCTGCGGTGTCCGACAATCGTGCCCTGAGCTGCCAGTCCCCTAGGAGCCCACCGTGTACCACTCTCCCACTGCCGAGGCCGAGGCCGCCGAGGAGCTGGCCGCCGTGCGGCCCGCCCTGCGCGACCGCTGCAGGGCCGCGCTGCCGGGAGCCCGCGCGGCGGTCCTGACCCGGCTGTGGCGGGCGCTGGCGCACGAGCAGCTGCCGTGGGTCGCGGCCCGGACGGCGGGGGCGCACGGACTGACGGTACGGCTGGCGGACGGCCGGGCGCTGCACGGCCCGCGCTCCGACCCGTACGCGACCGGTGACCGCGTCACCGAGGTGCGCCTCGGCCGGGAGGGGTACGCGGACCCCGCGCGGCTGATGACGGACCTCGCGGTGCCGCACGCGGCGGCGTTCGCGGCAGAGCTGGCCAACAGCGTGGCCTCGCTGGCGCTGTCCCGCGCCGACGCGGCGGAGCCGGGTGCCGGGTGGCCGGAGCGGGACTGGGAGTGGGAGCAGCGGGTGGTGGACGGGCACCCCTTCCACCCCAACTGCCGTTCTCGGCCCGGCTTCTCGGTGGCGGACCAGCTGGCGTACGGCCCGGAGCACCGGCCGGTGGTGGAGCTGGGCACGGTGGCGGTGCCGGTGGCCGAGTGCCTGGTGTCGGGCGAGTGGCCGGCCGAACTGCGCTCCGGGGGCGACCTGTTGCTGCCGGTACATCCCTGGCAGGCGGCGCATGTGCTCAAGCGGACCACCGTGCCCTGGCGTACGGCGCATCCGCTGATGTCGCTGCGCACGCTGGCGCTGCCCGGCGGACCGCATGTGAAGACCGCGCTGAGCGCCCGGCTGACCTCCTCCGTGCGGGACATCTCCCCGTACTCGGTGCGGGCGTCGGCCGCGCTGTCCACGCTCGCGGCGGACCTGGTCGGCCGGATGGGCGGGCTGCTGGACATCACGCACACCCTGGGCGCCGCCACGGCCCACTCCCCCAACCTGGCGGTGCTGCTGCGCGAGTCACCCGAGGTGTACGCGGCTCCGGGCGAGCGGGTGCTGCCGGTGGCCGCGCTGTCCACCACGGCGCTGCCTCGGTCCGCCGACTGGCTGGCCGCGTTCACCCGGCTCGCGCTCACGGCCGGGCTGCGGCTGCTGGAGCTGGGGGTCGCGCTGGAGGCGCACGGCCAGAACCTCCTGGTGGTGCTCGCAGCGGACGACACCCCGCTGCGGCTGGTCTACCGCGATCTGGCCGACATCAGGATCAGCCCGGCCCGGCTGGCCGGACACGGCATAGTCGTATCGGAGTTGACGGGACGTCTGGTCACGGACGACGAAGTCAGCCTGCGCCGGAAGCTGTTCGGGTCGCTGGTCGGGGGTGCGCTCGCCGCGGCGGCGGGTTCCGGCCCGGCGCTGGGTGCCGCGCTGCGGGCCGCGCTGCCGGATCTGCCCCGTACGCCCGACCTGGCGGCGCTGTGTGAGAATCCGCTGCCCGTCAAGGCGTTGACCCTGATGAGGCTGTCCCCGGAGACCCCGGGGGATCTGTGGACGGAGCTGCCGAGCCCCTTCGTTTTGGAGGCCGACACCTACGATCAATAAGATCCGCCGATGATCAGAAGACAACGGCTGGCGGCGGGCGTCTGCGCCCTGCTCGCCGCCCTGGCGGCCGGGATCGCGTGTCCCGGCGGGGCCGCAGCGGACGAGACCGAGCCGCAGCCCGCTCCGAAGGTCGAACTCGTCCTGGATGTCAGCGGTTCCATGCGGACCCGGGACATCGACGGCGGCACCCGGATGGCGGCGGCCAAGCAGGCGTTCAACGAGGTGCTCGACGCGACGCCGGAGGAGGTGGAGCTGGGCATCCGCACCCTCGGCGCCAACTACCGTGGCAACGACCGCAAGGAGGGCTGCAAGGACACCGAGCAGCTCTACCCCGTGGGCCCGCTGGACCGCACCGAGGCGAAGACCGCGGTGGCGACCCTGGCGCCGACCGGCTGGACCCCCATCGGTCCGGCGCTGCTGAAGGCGGCCGGCGACTTCGGGAACGGTGACGGCACCCGCCGGATCGTCCTGATCAGCGACGGTGAGGACACCTGCCAGCCCCTCGACCCGTGCGAGGTGGCCCGCGAGATAGCCGCCAAGGGCATCGGCCTGACCATCGACACCCTGGGCCTGGTGCCGGACGCCAAGACCCGTGACCAGCTCAGCTGCATCGCGGACGCGACCGGCGGCACGTACACATCCGTGCAGCACAAGGAGGAACTGACGGACCGGGTCGGCCAGTTGGTCGAGCGGGCCGCCGATCCGGTGGTGACCCCGGTGGCCACCGAGGGCGCCGACGCGTGTGCCGGGGCCCCCGCGCTCAAGTCCGGTCTGTACACGGACCGCGAGGAGTTCGGCAAGCAGCGCTGGTACAAGGTCGACGTCCAGCCGGGCCAGGAGCTGCGCGCCTCGGTGAGCGTCGCCGACGACCGGGCCACTGACCCCAACTACGGTGTGCTGCTGCGGGCGGTGACCCAGCGGGGCCGCGAGATCGTACGCGGTGAGGGCGCCGGCACCGGCCGTACCGACACGATCTCCACCGGTCTGCGCTACCCGAAGCCCGAGTCCGACGACGACGCGGCCCCGGAGACGGTGTGCCTCCAGGTCACCAACTCCTTCTCGGCCGCCGCCGGTGTGAAGACCACGCCGGGAATGCCGCTGGAGCTGACGGTCGACGTGGTGGACGGTCCTTCCGCCGCCTCCGACGTGGCCTCCTTCGGGCTCGGCCGCGGCTGGTGGCTGCTGGCCGCGCTGGTACTGACCGGTTTCGTCGCGGGTCTGCTGTGGGGCTGGCTGTCCCGCTGGCGGGTCGCGGTCTGGAGGACCAACTGATGCGTGCGACACGTGTGCTGAGCGCGACCCTGCTGACGCTGGGCCTGGCCGCCGCGCCCGCCGCGGCCGACTCCTCCCCGAGTCCCTCCCCGAGCGCGTCGGCGGACGGCAAGGCCCCCACCCAGGCGGGCACTTCCTTCCGCACGGCGGCCGAGATGGAACAGGGCCGGACGGCCACCGCCTCCGCGTCCACCGGTGATTACCTGTACTGGTCGTTCCCGGCCGACACCGGCCGGCGCCCGACCGTCAAGGCGACGGTGAAGCTGCCGGACACGCACACCGCGCAGACCTGGCAGCTCGACGTCTACGACGGCCTGCGCCGCCACCAGTCCTGCCAGTACGGCGCGGCCACCCGCACCGCCGGGCAGGGTGCCTCCACGGTCGAACTGGCCTGCGTGCTGCGCACGGTGCGCGCCTGGTCCGAGCCGTGGGCCAACGACCCGCTGCCCGGCACGTACTACGTCCGGCTGACGGTGCTGAACCTCGGCTCCGCCGACCTCGGCCTGCCGGTACGGGCCGAAGTCCGCGCGGACTCCAAGGACATCGGGGGCGCGGCGGCCGTCGACGGCTCGCTGGGCAAGCCGCTCGTCCCCGGTATCGCGGTCAAGTCCGATACGGAGAAGGACGGTTCGAAGTCGGCCGTGCTCTCCGCGATCGAGCCGGACGACGGCTGGTCCTCGCACTGGTGGTCCAGCCGCTGGGTGTGGACCGCCGTCGGCGGCGCGCTGGCCGCGCTCGCGGGCATCGGCGGTCACGCGCTGACCCGGGGCCGGGGCCGTCCGCCGTACGTCCCACCGGGCGCCTGACCCGGACGAAGGCCCGCCAGGACTCAGAACGGCGGGCCTTCGTCATTCCCGCAGCGCCTTGGCGAGGGCCCCGTCACCGGTCACCGTGACCCGCCCCGCCCGCACCGCGTCCGCGATCCCCACCTCGCCCCGGCACACCTCCGCGCAGGTCGCCGCGTCCATCACCAGCCGGGCGTCCGCGGCCTCCGGCGCCGGACCGTGCCCGTACACCGGTCCGTCCTCCGCGCCGGTGAGCAGATGGAACTCACCTTCCTCCAGGACGACTTCGGCCACTCCGGCCCCCGCCTCCGCCGCGCTCAGCGCCGCCAGCAGCGGGAGCGCCGACCAGTGGGCCCGTACCGCGTCGGTGGGCCGCCGCTCGGCCAGCTCGGGGCTTCCCCACTCTCCGAGGGCGTGCAGGACCGGCAGCAAGTCACGGCCACGCGCCGTGAGTTCGTACACGTAGGCCGCGCCGGGCGGGGGCAGCCTGCGCCGGACGGTGAGTCCGTCGCGCTCCATGTCCTTCAGCCGGGAGGCGAGTACGTCCGTGCTCACCCCGGGCAGGTCCGCGTGCAGGTCGGTGTAGCGGCGGGGCCCGGCCAGCAGCTCCCGGACGATCAGCAGGGTCCAGCGGTCCCCGACCAGGTCGAGGGCGCGGGCCGCGGAGCAGTACTGGTCGTAGCGTCGGCGAGGTGGCATGCGACGCAGTCTAGACATGTTGTTGGACTTTCCAAGCTCCTACTTGGTAAAACCAAGCAACACCAGTTACCGGAGGGGTTGCGACGCATGGAGTTCCGGCAGTCGAACAAGCTCAGCGAGGTCTGCTACGAGATCCGCGGCCCGGTGATCGAGCACGCCGACGCGCTGGAGGAGGCGGGGCACAGCGTGCTGCGCCTGAACACCGGCAACCCGGCGCTCTTCGGTTTCGAGGCACCGGAGGAGATCACCCAGGACATGATCCGGATGCTGCCCCGCGCCCACGGCTACACCGACTCGCGCGGTGTCCTCTCGGCCCGCCGGGCGGTGGCCCAGCGCTACCAGAACCTCGGCCTGGCCGTGGACGTCGACGACGTGTTCCTGGGCAACGGCGTCTCCGAGCTGGTGTCCATGGCGGTGACGGCGCTGGTGGAGGACGGCGACGAGATCCTGATCCCGGCCCCGGACTTCCCGCTGTGGACGGCGGTCACCAAGCTGGCCGGCGGTCGAGCGGTGCATTACCTGTGCGACGAGCAGGCCGACTGGGCGCCCGACCTGGCCGACATGGCGTCGAAGATCACCGACCGCACCAAGGCCGTGGTCCTCATCAACCCCAACAACCCGACCGGCGCGGTGTACCCGAAGGAGGTCGTCGAGGGCATCCTCGACCTGGCCCGCCGGCACGGCCTGATGGTGTTCGCGGACGAGATCTACGACCAGATCCTCTACGACGACGCCGTCCACCACTCGGCCGCGTCCCTCGCCCCCGACCTGGTGGTCCTCACCTTCTGCGGGCTGTCCAAGACCTACCGGGTGGCGGGCTTCCGCTCCGGCTGGCTGGTGGTCACCGGCCCCAGACAGCACGCGAAGAGCTATCTGGAGGGCCTGACCATGCTGGCCTCCATGCGGCTGTGCCCCAACGCGCCCGCCCAGTACGCCATCCAGGCCGCGCTCGGCGGCCGCCAGTCCATCCGTGAACTGACCGCGCCCGGCGGCCGGCTGTACGAGCAGCGGAACGTGGCCTGGGAGAAGCTGAACGAGATCCCCGGCGTGTCCTGCGTCCGGCCCAAGGGCGCGCTGTACGCGTTCCCGCGCCTCGATCCCAAGGTGCACAGGATCCACGACGACGAGAAGTTCGTCCTCGACCTGCTGCTCCGCGAGAAGATCCAGGTAGTCCAGGGCACCGGCTTCAACTGGCCCGCACCCGACCACTTCCGCATCCTCACCCTCCCCCACGCGGACGACCTGGAAGCGGCGATCGGCCGGATCGGCCGCTTCCTGAGCGGGTACCGGCAGTAGCTCCACCGGGGACTGTCACTGCCCGGCCGTACGCTTCGAAGGACAGGCAGTGGAACGGAAGGAAGCACCGACATGGCACGATCGCCCACCGCCGCGCAGCGGCGCGTCGTCGAGGGTGCCGATCCCGGCACGGGTCGGCTGCGGGGCACCGGCGCGCAGCTGGCCGCCCTCGTCCGGCTCGGCCTCGCCTTCCGTCACCCGCGCCCGCCCCACGACCACTTCCTGACCC
>NZ_JBHXLV010000170.1:0-14160 GCF_042721685.1 Streptomyces sp. NPDC058459
GGACGAACAGTGACGGGGCCGGTCCGACCGGGCGCCGTCAGGGACGAGCAAGGGCCCGACCCGGCTGTCGGCCGGGTCGGGCCCCGATCAGCGGCCAGGACGGACGCGGCCTGCGTGTCTCGTCACCCGGTCCGCACCGTGCCCTGGTGCCGCAGGTCCAGACGGTGCACCCCGCCGTTGACGGTCCCGACGTACAACGCCCTGCCGGCCGGATCGGCGGCGAGGCTGGTGACGTCGGTGCACTCCAGCCCACGCGAGATGTTGTCCCAGGTGACTCCGCCGTCCGTGCTGCGCAGCACGCCCCGGCCGTTCTTCAGCAGCCCGCTGGAGGAGTAGCGGCCGGAGGCGGCGTACAGCGTCCGGCCCACTCGCTGGAGATCCATGACACGGGTGGGAAGCCCGCCGGTGTCGGCGGTACGGAAGGTGCGGCCCGCGTCGGTGCTGAGCCGGATGCCGTTGCCGCCGACAAGCAGACGCCTGCCGTCGAGTTCGATCGCCGAGACCAGGCCGTCGGCCACCTTGGTGACCGTGGCGCCCCCGTCGTCGGAGCGGAACAGTCCGTCGGGACCGCCCAGCCACAGACGGCCGGACTTCGCCGGGTCGGCTGCCAGGGCTCTGTAGCCGAGGCTCTGGTAGAGCACGCGCCACGACGCGCCACCGTCGTCGGTGGTGTAGAGGCCGGCCTTGTCGAATTGGGAGAAGGAGACGTAGACCCGGTCGGCGTCCGCGGGGTCGGCCAGCAGGGCCAGCGGGGAGCCGGAGTAGGTCCCCCGCTCCTGCCAGGTACGGCCGCCGTCGTCGCTCCGCTCGACGTGGAACTTGCCTATGACGGAGGAATTGACCACCTTCCAGGCGACCCTGGAACCCTTCCCGCCCGAAGTCACCTGGGTGACGACGCTGTCGAAGGCACCCGGCGCGTCGGAAGGACCCCACTCGGGGGACGACACGGGCAACGCGGTGTGGAAGATGCCCGTCTTGGTCGCGGCCAGCAGATTGCCTCCGCCCACCGCCAGGGCGTTGACGGACGCTCCCTGGACCCCGATGCGGTGGGAGCCGCTGCCGTCCGCCGCACTGCGGTAGAGGCCGTCGCCGTCGGACGAGACCGTGATGGAGCCGTCGGGCCAGTGGTCGTAGTCGTCCAGCACCGTCTTTCGTGTGGGGAGCGGGAAGTCCGTCCAGGTTTTGCCGTGGTCGTGGCTGGTGTAGGCGGCGTTGTCACTGCCCGCGCTGATGAGGAGGTCACCGTGATCGGCGTTGACGCCGTTGCCCGTGTAGGGAAGCTTGAGGGTCAGGTCCCAGGTGGCTCCCCGGTCGGAGGAGACCACCACTCCCCGGTCGACGACGTACGCGGCGACGGTGCCCGCGTCGGCGACGACGTTCCCTATCAGCGTGCCCTGGTAGAGCTTGCGCGGGGGACCGAGGAGGCCCGAGGTCATGCCGGAGCGCACCCACACAGCGTCGGCGGTGGACAGGTACAGGTCGTCACCGTCGACCGCGGCGGATGACACGAAGTCGCCGATGTCGGTGGACGACCGCTGCCACGAGGCGCCGCCGTCCGTGCTGACCTGCCAGCCGTGTTCGGACACCGCGACCAGCGTCCGCGTCGTGGCATCCGCCACGAACGCCTGGAGCAGGCCGGTGGTGGTGTCCAGCAGTCGCCAGCTCAGTCCCTGGTCGTCCGTCCGCAGTATCCACGTCCGGTTCAGGAGCGAGTCGTCGACGGCGTACCACCAGCGGTTCGGGTCGTGGGCGTCGACGATCATCCTGCCATGGCCGTCGACGGAGGCGACCGGCAGCCGGCCCCGCTCGCTCCAGGTCCTGCCGTTGTCGGCGGTGAACCACACGGCGGCCTTGCCGACCTGCACCAGCACCGCCTGACCGGGCCGGCCGGGGATCTGGGTCAGCCTCCCCGACTCGCTGCTGGGGCCCACGGGCCGCCAGCGTCCGGCGCCCGGCGCGGGCGCGGTGACCTCGAACGAGTCGGTCCCGACCAGGACCTGTCCGTCGGCCGTCGTCGCTCGCGTCTCGACGCGGTGGACACCCGCGTCGGACACCTTCAGCGCGCGGCTGTACCAGTGGTCGTGGTCGAAGACAGCGGTGTACGTGTGAGACGTCCCGTGCGGCGAGGTGACCGTCACCGTCGGCGGCGCCTTGAGGTCCGTCGGGCTGTCGACGTACACGACGGTGTGCCCTTCGCTCGGATCGGGAGAGGCCTGCGTGTTCAGGTGAAGGACCGGCAGGAGGTACGGCACGGAGATCTGGGGACCGCGCTCCGGCTTCACCACCACGGCTCCGTCCAGTTCGGTGTCCGCGGCGGGCCGGGCCGCCGTCAGGGTCACCGTCACCTGCCTCGTCCCCCGCGCCGGGAGGGCGACACGGGCCGGGCTGACCCGCGCGGGCCCGGTGGCGGTCAGCGATGCCCTCAGGCTGCGGTTCCCGGTGTTGGTGAGCCTCACTGTCGTGGTGGCACGCACCGTGGTCCGCGACAGATCCGCCAGGCCGAAGGAGACGGTCGCGGGCGAGGTCGTCAGCTCACTGCGAGCGGCGGCCGCGACGTCGAGACGGCCGGAGCCCTGCGTCGTCACCGGCAGGTCACCCAGATGACGGGCGGTTCCGACGAGCTCGGACCTGATCTGTCCGGGGGACTGCCGAGGGTGCAGCTGCCGCAGGAGCGCGGCCGCGCCCGCCACGTGCGGTGCCGCCATCGACGTACCGGACATCCGGTACTGGCCCGGCTTCCACAGCGCGCTGGGGACGGTGGAACGGATCTCCACGCCCGGTGCCACGACATCGGGCTTGAGGCCGAAGCGGGGCGTGGGACCACGTGAGGAGAACGAGGCGATCTGGTCGGTGGCGTCCGTGCCCCGCAGCGTCAGCCTCAACCGGCCCTTGGCCAGCCACTGTCGCAGGGTGGCGTACTGGAACTCGTCCGTGCCGAGCGTCACCAGCGAGTCCATGCGCAGGGAGTCACCGGACTCCAGTACGGACGCGGCGCTGGGCGAGACGGATGCCACGCCCGGCTCGGACGGGACGGCCTGCGGGGAGTCGCCTCCACCGGGGCCGCCGATCAGCGCGACCGCGCCACGCTTTTCCGCCTCCCGGCTCAGCGAGAGTTGATCAGCCGTCAACTCACCTGTCCTTGACGGGACATACGTCGAGGTGAGGACCATCCTGCCATGTACGTCCCCTGCGCGCCGCCAGTCGTCCGGGCCGCCCGCGCCGATGTCCACCACGGCGGCGGTGACCGGCTTCTTCGGCGGATTGGCCGAGAGGGCGCCACGGTAGGACTGGAGCAATTGTGGCTCGGCGCCGCTGGTGTAGAGGCTCGGCATCGACAGATCGGTGGTCGACGCGCCGACTGCGATGACCCCGTCCGCGGCGGCCGGGCTGTTGACCGTCCAGCCGTTCGGGCCGTCGTTGCCCGCCGCGGCCACGACGACCGCGCCGGCACGGACGGCGGCCTTCGCGGCCTGGCTCAGCGGGTCCGTTCCGTCGCCCGGCGCCCCGAGGCTCATGTTGATCACGTCGGCGCGGTTCGGATTGGCGGGATCGGTGGCCGCCTCGATTCCGGCGATGATGTCGGAGGTGAATCCAGACCCGCTGTCGTCGACGACCTTGTAGGCGGTCAGGGTGGCGCCGGGCGCGATGCCGGTGATGCCGCCCGGCTCGGCGGCGCGGGCAGCGGCGATGCCTGCGACGTGGGTGCCGTGGCCGTTGTCGTCCATGGGATCGACGTCGTTGTTGACGAAGTCGTGCCCGGCGACGACCTTGTGGCCAGGTCCGAAGCCGCCGCCGAGGTCGGGGTGCGTGTAGTCGATGCCGGAATCTATGACGGCGATGGTGACGCCGGTGCCGTCCGCCGCGCCGCTCGGTGTCTTCTGTCCCCACGCCCCGGGTGCGCCGACGAACGGGACACTGTCGCCGCTCTGCGTACGCACCACCGTGTCCGGCACGACGGAGGCGACCGCGGGAAGATCGGACAGTCGCTTCACCTCACTCGCCGGGACGCTCATGGCGACGGCGTCCGTGAGGAGTTGGAGGCGGCGGATGACGCGAGGATGCACGCCGGCGTCCGTGGCCGTCCGCAGGAACTGCTTCTGCTCGGCGGCTATCTCTTGGCGCCGTTCGCCGATCGCGGCCGTGTCGGAAGGGGTCAGCCGGCCACGGGAGGCCGCCGCCGAAGCAGCCGCCAACTGCACGATGACCCGTTGTTCGGGATCGTGCGAGGACGCTGAGGCCTCGGTGGGCACAGCGCTGAGGAGTCCGCTCGCGACGGTGAGGGCGACACCGAGGCCGAGTGAACTTCTGAGGGAAGATCGCATAGGTGCAGGTGATACCTGACACCGGCCTGTCCCGGCAATCGTCCGAGAGCCCCTGAGGCAGGTCTCGGCACATAGGGGCGGAGTTCGCACCGGGAGGTCCAGAAAGACGCCGCCATCCTTGCCTGGTGAAGACGCGTCATGTACGGCACGCCCCGTTGTTGCTCGCACGGGCGATCACAGCCGCGGCAGACGGCCGGGAGGGTGTGCGGGATCGCCGGAGGACGGGACAGCCGGTGCGCCGGCCGGACCGGAGGTGGCGGTTCACGGCCGACGGGCACGACGCCTGTCGTGCCGCCCGCTTCGGCGGAGTTCCTCACCGGGGAACCGACACGTGCCGGAATCACAGGCATCCGCCGCAGCCGGAAGCTGACGGATTCCTGAAGCGGGACGCACCGGGCGGACGGTCGGTCCCGCAGGCCTGCCGTGCAGCGTCCGTCGGCCGGACCCGTCCGTGCGGGGCAGGCACTGCGTCACAGTGCCCCCGCAGGGTGCACGGAGCCGCCCCGCCGGAGGCCTCAGCCGATTTCGAGGAGCCTCGCGCGGACGCCCTCGGCGGAGGGGTGACCGATGTGCTCCAGGATGTCCAGGGCCTGCCGCAGTGTCCGGCCCGCGCTGTCCTTCCGGCCCAGGGCCAGGTGGGTGTCGGCGATGTGGACGAGGGTGTCGGCCTCAAGGTAGGAGTCCCGGATCCGGCGGTACAGCTCCAGCGCGTGCCGGAAGCTGTCGAGGGCCCGCTCGTGGTGGCCCAGTTGGTGCCGGGTGACGCCCAGGCTGTCCCACGCGGCGGCCTCGCCGTTGGGGTCGCCGGTCTGCCGGTGGATCGCGAGTGAACGGCTGCACTCGTCGATCGCCTTGTCGTACTCACCCATCAGCAGATACGTCCAGCCCACCTCGTTGTGCACACTGGCCTCGCCGTTGAGGTGCCCGGCCGAGCGGTACAGCCGCAGGGCCAGCCAGTAGTGGTCGAGAGCGTCGGCGTGCCGGCCGTGCCGGTTCGCCACGAACGCCCCGTAGCGGTGGACGCGGGCTTGTCCGCGGGTGTCGCCGAGTTCCTCGGACAAGTGCAGTGCCCGCTCCAGGTGTTCGTCCGCGCCCTCCCACTGTTCGAGCCGGCTGAGGGCGAAGCCGAGAGCCCGGTGGCCGTGCGCCTGGCCCAGCAGGTCGCCGCCGCGCTGCGCCGCGGTGATGGCGGTGGTCTGCACCGTCCGCTGCTGCTGCCAGCGCCCGTTGCGGTCCAGGTAGAGCTCGAGGACCGCGGCCAGTTGCCAGCTGAAGGTTCCGTCACCGCGGCGGCCGTCCCGTTCCACGGCGGCCAGCAGCACCGGCCGTTCGCGGTCGAACCAGTCGGCCGCGGCCCGCTGGTCGGGGAACCGTTCGGGCAGGGTGTGGACCGCATGGCGGCGCGGGGTGATGCGTTCGCGGTGCGGTGCGAGGACGGTCTCCGCGGCGTGGGCGCTGTGCAGGTAGTGATCGAGCACGCGGGTGGTCGCCGCGGCCGCCTCGTCGTCGGTGTCGATTTCCTCGACGAGTTCTGCGGCGTAGGCGCGCAGCAAGCTGTGGAAGGAGAACCGTCCTGGCTCGTTCTCGAACAGCTGGTGGGCTCTGACCAGTTCGGTCAGATGGGCCCGCGTCTGCCGGGGGCGGGTGGCGGTCAGGCTGGCCGCGGCGGCCACCGAGCAGTCGGGGCCGGGATGCAGGGCCAGCAGGCGGAAGAGCCGGGCTGCCTCCGGTGTGAGGGCCTGGTACGACCAGGAGAAGACGCAGCGTGCGTCGGCGAGCGGCGGCTCCCCGGTGAAGGCGTCGAGGCTGCCGTGGCTCGCCCGCAGCTCCTCGGCGATGGCGGCCAGCGGGTAGCCCGGGTTGAGTGCCGCTCGGGCACTCACGATCGCCAGTGCCAGCGGAAGCCGCTCACAGAGACTGATGATCTCCGCGACCGCCTGCTCCTCGCGCTCGACCCGCTGGGCGCCGAGCCGGCGGCCGAGCAGTGCGCGGGCCTCGCTCTCGTCGAGCGGACTCAGGGTGACCGAATCGGCGCCCTCGACGGCCATGAGTCCCTGGAGCTGGTGGCGGCTGGTGACGACGGCCAGGCAGCCGTGTGGGACAGGCAGCAGCGGGCGCACCTGCTCGGAGTCTCGGGCGTTGTCAAGCACGATGAGGACGCGCCGCCCGGCCAGGAGCCCCCGGTACGTCGCGGCCTGCGCGTGCAGTTCCGCGGGGATGTCACCCACGGGCACGCCGAAGGCGTCCAGCAGGGCGCGCAGCGCCTCCGCCGCGCTCATCGTCGCCCCGCTCAGGTGGAAGCCGCGCAGATCGACGTAGACCTGCCCGTCCGGGAAACGGGGAGCGAGACGGTTGGCCCAGTGCACGGCCAGGGTGGTCTTGCCGACGCCGGCCATGCCGCTGAGCACGACCGTGTGCGCGGGCTCGCCGGGACCGGGCACCAGGCTGTCGAGACGCTCCAGCTCGGCGCCCCGGCCGGTGAAGGCGCCCAGCTCCCGGGGAAGTTGCGCGGGACACACCCGGTCCGCGGCGGCGGCCGGGGCGGGGCGCGAGGTGTTCGTCGCGAGCGCGGCCGGCTGTGGCCGATACGACTGCTCCAGGGCACCGCGCTGTGCCTCGCGCAGTTCGGGACCGGGTTCCAGGCCGATCTCCTCGGCGATGCGCGCCCGGACGACCTGGTACGTCTCCAGCGCCTCGGCCTGGCGGCCCGCGGCGGCGAGAACCTCGATGAGCCGGGCCTGGAGCGCCTCGTCGAAGGGATGGTGGGACGCGGCCTGGCGCAGGGTGACCAGGACGCGTTCGGTGAGCGCGGCGCCTGCCGGGGGGACGTACGCGGCGGCGGCCTTCACGGCCACGACGTGCTCGTCGTCGATGGCCGTGAAGACCGGCAGGGCGCGCACCTCGGGGAAAGTGCCGGACGCGGCAGGGCCGCGCCACAGGTCGAGTGCCTCGACGAGCAGTTCCACAGCCTTGATCTGGTCGCCCTGCTGCGCACAGCGGTGCGCGTCCTCGCGCAGGGCGCGGAACCGCAGCAGGTCCAGTTCGTCCCCGGAGACGTTCAGGCCGTAGCCGCCCGAGGCGCGGACCAGACGGCTGGAGGCGGTTCCGGAGCGCAGACCGGGTTCGAGGAGCCTGCGCAGCGCGGCGACATGGCGGTGGACCACGTTGACTGCGGTGGCCGGGGGGTCCTCGCGCCACAGCGAGTCCACGATCCCGTGCAGGGGCACCGGTTGACCGGCATGGGCCAGCAGCAGCGCCAGCAGGGCCCGCTGCTTGGGAGGGCCCAGTTCGAGGTCGCTGGTCGCCTGCCAGACCCGGACGGGGCCGAGAATCTGAAAACGCATGTCCGGTCGATTCTATTTTCGGAGTGGCTGATCGATCCGGATCGGCTTCCCGCGGCGGTCCAGGCCCGTTGCTCCCCGGGCCACCGGGCCGGCACCGCGAGCCTCGCAGCGACGACCGCGGCCCGGCAAGCGTGTTCAGCCGATCGTGCCCTCACGGACTGCGCGTATGACCCGTCAGGCAGTCTTGTGCCCGTCGCACCGGATACCGCACAGCCGTGGCCGGACAGCGCTGAAGCACGTCCTCACCCGCTGAGACGGCGCCGGTGAGCGAGACCGACGATATTGATTGACTATTCCATAAAGGGCGCTACTCTGACGCCATGGCTCGCACCAGGGAGTTCGACATCGACCAGGCGGTGGACCGCGCCATGGACCTGTTCTGGCGCCGCGGCTATGCCGAGACGTCCCTGCAGGACCTGTTGAAGGAGCTGTCGATAGGCAGCGGCAGCTTCTACGCGGCTTTCGGCTCGAAGGAGCAGCTCTACCTCCGCTCCCTGGAACGCTACGTCTCCATGCAGCACGCCGATCTGGAGAAGATCCTCGACGGGGCGCCGGAGATCCGGCCGACCGTCCGCAGACTGCTCACCTCACTGGTCGAGATGGACCTGGCCGACCCCACGCGCGGCTGCCTCGTGGTCAACAGCGCCACGCGGTGCGGTGACCTGCCCGCGGCCGGGGACCACGTCAACTCGGCCATCAGGCACGTCGAGTCGATCATCGCCGGCGCCCTGGAGCAGGCGCAGGCGCGGAGTGAGATCTCGCCCGAGAAGGATCCGCGAGAGCTGGCCCGGTTCCTGACCACGTTCATCCAGGGGATACGGATCGTGGGCCAGGCGAAGGTGGGCAGGGAGTTCGTCGAGGACGCCCTCACCACGGCGATGCGCGCACTGGACTGACCGCCACCGGACCGCTCACCGCCTGCCACCATGCCCCCGTCCCCGGTGCGCCCTACCCTGATTTCGTATCGACCGCTCCAAAAAAGGGACCGCCATGGAACTGCACCTCAAGGGCAAGGTCGCCGTCGTCACCGGAGCCAGCAAGGGGATCGGCCTGGCCGTGGTCGAGAGACTCGCCGGGCAGGGCGTCAAGGTCGTGGCCGGCAGTCGTACTTCCACGCCCGAACTGGACGCCCTGGCAGCCGGACACGATGTCACCTTCGTACCGGTCGACCTGTCCACCGCGTCAGGGGCCGAGTTGCTGGTCCAGCAGGCCGTGGAGCGCTACGGACGCATCGACGTCCTCGTCAACAACGTCGGCGCGGCCGAGCCCCGGGAGTCGTTCCTCGACGTCAGCGACGCCGACTGGCAGCGGATCTTCGATCTCACGTTCTTCAGCGCCGTACGCACCAGCCGCGCGGCCCTCCCCCACCTGATCGCGGCGGGCGGCGCGGCGATCGTGAACATCAGCTCGATCAACGCCCGGCTGCCCTTCCCCATGGTGGTCGACTACTCGGCGGCCAAGGCCGCGCTGACCAACCTCAACAAATCCCTGTCCGAGGAGTTCGCGCCGCAGGGCGTCCGGGTCAACGCCATCGCCCCCGGCCCGGTCCGCACCCCCTTCTGGACCGCGCCGGGCGGCTTCGCCGACGCCACCGCCGCGAGCGCCGGCGTCACCGCCGAGAAAGCGATCGACGTGGTCGTACCGCAGAGCATGGGGATCACCACCGGCCGGATCACCGAGGCGCACGAGGTCGCCGACCTCACCCTTTTCCTCGTCTCCCCTGTCGCCGCCAACATCACGGGAACGGAGACCGTCGTCGACGGCGGCCAGATCAAGACGCTCTGACATCCGGCACCCGCGCATACCGGCACAACCGCGCCCGGCATGCGAGGTCCCGCGCACCGGTCCCCGCGGACCACGGGCCGGGGTCCGCGACGCACGCGGAGCACATGACAGCACCGAGTTGCCGGACGCCGTCACCCCACCCGCCACGACCGCACAGCACCGCACCTCAGAAGGAAGCGCCCGCGCCCCCGCCCGCATCATGGGGCGGCACGCCGTCGATGACGGTGGGCTCCGGCACGTCCATGCCGGAGCTGGAACCGTGGTGGTCATGATTCACCGGACGGGAGCAATCGCCCTCGCAGGCGGTCACGCCCACAAGGTCCCGGCGGTCGACGACGCCGCGGCCTGGGCCGTACACATCGACGACCTGACCGCACGTCCGACAGCACGGCCGCCGTCACACCCGCCAGCACGGACCCCGTCCGCACCACCGTCGGGACCACCACCAGGGCCCGACACACCGGGACCGACGCACTGGGCCCGACCGGCCCGGACACCCGCCCCGGCACAGCCCGCCTACGCGTGAGGCAGCCACCACAACCGGTGCCACCCTGGTGCCGGTGGGTCGGCGACGGGCTCGCGGAACACGACTGAACCCTGCCGCGACGCGGGACCGTGTATCACCCGAAGGCGTGCGGACGACGGGGTGAGCCGGACCAGGAGCACCGGCCCGGCGCGCCCCTCGTCTCCTCGGCATGCGCGTGGTCAGAATCTCGTCAGTTTTCCGGCGGTGGTGGCTGCCTACGATCACCGAACGCGTCGCTTCCGACAGGAACTTCGCCCTAGCAGGCACGAAATACGTCGTGCCCGTCGGCAACGAACCCAGAGCGCGGTTCGGCCGGCGCACCGCCTCTGCCCCGTCCTTCGGCGGTCCCGCACGCGCCCGGCCGTCATGCGGCCGGCGTCGGCCGTGCGAGCGGCTCCGTAGGGCAGGACCTGGCCTCATTGGGATTGACATGACTTGCGCAGTTGCTCCGGCCGAGCCTTCGGGAGCACGTTGCGAGCACCTTCTGCAGGTGCTGGTGGACGACCACACCAAGCCACTGCTCGCCTACGTCGAGCGCATGCTTCGCGACCGTCACATGGCGGAGGACATCGTGCAGGAGACCCTGATACGCGCCTGGCGCCACTCGGAACGGCTGTGCACCCACGAAGGCTCGATACGGGGCTGGCTGCTCACCGTGGCCCGCAACCTGGCCATCGACCGGGTCCGCAGCGCCTGCTTCCGTCATGAGTCCCCGGGCGCGGAGCATCAGGGCCTGCTCCAGAGCGACCATGCTGACACGGTGCTGGCCTCGGTCGACGCCGCGGTCCTGCTGCGGCAGCTCTCGCGGGAGCATCAGGAGGTCCTGGTCCACACTTACCTGAACGACAAGACCGTGCAGGAGACCGCGAGGATTCTCGGGGTCCCGGCGGGCACCGTCAAATCCCGGCAGCACTACGCACTGCGGCAACTCCGTCGTCGGATTCACACCGGAGCCGCCGCCGGACCGTGCGGCGGCTCGACCGGGCCTGGACGTCGCGCCCCGGGTTCCGCCGAGCCCGGTTCGGCGCCGGTGAACCGATGGCCGGGCCCGTCAGAGCAGGCCCTGGCGCAGCGCGTAGGCGACGGCGTGGACCCTGTTGCGTAGACCGTGCCGCGCGATCACCTCATGGATGACGTATTTGACAGTTCGCTCCGAGTAGTGCAGAGCGGCGGCGATCTCCGTGGTGCTCAAGCCCGCGGCCAGTTGCCGTAGTATCGCGAGCTCCCTGGCGGTGAAGGACGACGACTCGTCCTCGGTGCCGACGCTCCGGCCGTCGCCCTGCCGGGTACGGATCTGTTCCAGCAGTGAACCGAGCAGCGACTGCGGCAGCGACGCGGCGCCGCGGGCCACCGCGCACAGCATCTCGGTGATGTCCGCCAGGGTGGTCCTCTCGCGGGACATGAAGGCCACGAGTCCCAGCTTGACCACCCGGACGAGTTGCTGGGCGGTCGGTTTGCCGGCCACCAGGACGAGCCGAGGTGCCGCCGCGGGGTCATCCGGGTAGTAGCGCCTCAGCGCCGTGAACGTCTTCTCCTCCAGCTCGGCCGTGATGACCAGCAGAACGTCCGGACTTTCCTCAGCGCCGACCGGCAGCACGTGCACGCGGTGGTCAGCGGCGATATGTGCTTCCACGCCCTGCCCAGTCAGCCTGTCTTCTGCCAGGACGGTCACCCGCATGGGTAGCGGCGGTCCAGAGTCGCTCACCTGGCGTCCTTTCGGGGTTCCGATGTTGCTCGCATGGCGCGAGACCGTGGATGCGTCGCTCGGCCGAGGTGCCTGTGACCGACTGACGGTTCGTCACCGACTGACACCGTTCGGCTCGTTGTGCGCGATCGGGCGCGGCCGGGTCCCGTTCCTCCCTTCACCGCCGTCTCGCCCGGCAGTCGCTCGGCCGTGTGGCCGTCACGGCATCCGGGCGGGATGCACGGGTGCCCGGGGAGGGGTCAGAGGGTCTTGATCTGTCCGCCGTCGATGACGATCTCGGCTCCGGTGATGTTGCCCGCCAGCGAGGAGGCCAGGAAGAGGGTGAGGTCGGCGACCTCGTGCGCCTCGGTGATCCGGCCGGAAGCGATGCCCATGCTCTGCGGCACGACCACGTCGAGCGCTTCCTGGGCGGTGGTGCCGGCGGCCGCGGCGGTGGCGTCGGCGAAGCCGCCCGGCGCGGTCCAGAAGGGGGTGCGGACCGGGCCCGGGGAGACGGCGTTGACCCGCACGCCCTGCGGGGCGAACTCCTCGGACAGCGTTTTGTTCAGGTTGGTCAGCGCCGCCTTGGCCGCCGAGTAGTCCACGACCATCGGGAAGGGCAGCCGGGCGTTGATGGAGCTGATGTTGACGATCGACGCTCCTTCGGCGGCGAGCAGATGCGGCAGGGCCGCGCGGGTGGTGCGGACGGCACTGAAGAAGGTCAGTCCGAAGACCTTCTGCCAGTCCTCGTCGGTCACCTTGAGGAACGACTCGCGCGGATCGGCAGCGCCGACGTTGTTGACCAGGATGTCGATCCGGCCTTGCCGCTCCACGGCGGTACGCACCAGGGTCTCCGGGCCCTCCGCGGTGGACAGGTCGACGGACACCACGGTCACGTCGTGCGCGACGGCCAGGGCGTCCAGTTCGGGGCTGGAGTTGCGGCTGCCCGCCACGACCTTGGCGCCTTCGCGTATCAGGCCCTCGACGACGGCCAGGCCGATGCCCTTGCTGGCTCCGGTGACGACGGCGACCTTGCCCTTGAGGTGCAGTTCCATGACAGTCCCTTTCTGGATTGATCAATACATAATTACGGCACACACCCCCGGGAGGCTCCGGCAGCCGTGCGCCGACACCCTTCCCGGGCCGCATATGACCTGTTGAGAGGCGCCCGCCCCGACCGCCGTACCGCCCGATCGGACTCTCCGGCGCCCCTCGCCAGGACAACATTAGCCGAGATTGTTTAACGTTCAATCCATAACCGAAGTGGCCTCGGTCACCAGCCGCGATCGTCCGGCGCTGCTGGTCGGTCACCCTTTGGCCTTTTGCATTTAGTTGTCTTGGGGGGCGGGCCGAGACGGTAAGGCCGTCGGAGTCGTCAGCTTGCCAGCGGGTTCGGTCAGGATGGCCGGCCTGGCAATGACCCGTACGGAGGACTCTTCGACACGCGGCAGGCGATTCGCTGAGCGGCTTTCCCGTCCGGGGGCGCCGAGTCGACGGCATGCGCTCGCCGCGTCCGGCTCTGGTCATCGGGGTGCGGCCTGCCGGATCAGGTCTTGGAGGTCTTGGCGACGGTTGATCCACGGGCGTCGTCCCTCTCCGGCCCGCTTGAGGTCGCAGCCAGGACGGCTTTGACGCGGTCGGCGAAGTCGGTCCCGGGCAGGGGGAGTTCCATGTCGGGTTCGCACTCGCTCCGTGTGAGCGACGCAGGCCAACGGCTCTATGGACGAGCTGACCTACGCCGTCCGAAGGGGTAGGACGCCGCGCAGGACAGTCCGGTGACTGGCGCGCTGCACGGGGCGAGGACCACGGAGGACGCAGTGCCGCGGGAAGACCTCCTCGAAGGTCTCCACGTCCACGGCACTGCGTCCTCCTAGGCGCTGTCCTCCTAGGCGCTGCTCATGGCAGAGCCACGGCACCGACGACCCCGCTCGTCACTTCCCGCCGACGCCCTTCTCCCCGATGTGGAAGATCTTGTGGCTGTCGCGGGTCATGTCGACGACCAGCGTGGTCGGGCGCGACATGCCCCAGGTCAGGGTGATCACGGCCTCCGTGTGGTCGGTGGTGCCGTTGTCGGTGACCTTCCAGGCGAGCGGCACGTTCTGGGCGCGCAGGACGCCGTCAGCCTGGTTCTTCTCCTCCCAGTTCGCCAGTTCCTTCTGGAAGCCGGCGCTGAGGTAGTGGTCGCGCAGGGCCGCTCCGAGATCGCCCCGATCCTCGTCGAGCACCGCGTCGATGTAGGCACCGTAGAAGTTGGCGATGCGGGTGATGTTGTCGGAGGTCTTGCCGCTGACGCTGCGCGGGGTCCCCGCGGAGGCCGGGACGGTGGCGCCGAGGCCGAGGGCCGCGACGAGGACGCCGGCGGCGAGGGTGATACGGGTCCTGCTGTTCATCTCTGCTCCCAGTTTTCGAGGTGTGCTATTAGTCGGATGGTCAGCTGATCTGATCGTCGTGCTGTGCCGTGGTCGTCGGTGCCGGGCCGCCCTCCCGACCCCCGTGACG
>NZ_JBHXLV010000171.1:0-14085 GCF_042721685.1 Streptomyces sp. NPDC058459
GCGGATGCCCGCCTCGGGCATCCGCAGCCGCTCGCTTTTCAGGCCACGACCGGAGCAGTCAATGACGCAAATGATCTCCCCACCAGTGCAAAGGCGTTCTAGGCTCTTTCCTACCGCCGAGTCGCGCAGTGCGGGGACGGGCACCGCACACGCACCGGAGCGCCAGCGGTACGCGAGCGACACCCAAGACAGAGGGTGCCGCCGGGCAAGGAGGGCCGCATGACCGTACGGCGAGTAATGGGCATCGAGACGGAGTACGGCATCTCCGTCCCCGGCCACCCCAACGCCAATGCCATGCTCACCTCGTCCCAGATCGTCAACGCCTACGCGGCGGCGATGCACCGGGCCCGCCGGGCCCGCTGGGACTTCGAGGAGGAGAACCCGCTGCGCGACGCGCGAGGCTTCGACCTCACCCGGGAAGCCGCCGACTCCAGCCAGCTCACCGACGAGGACATCGGCCTCGCCAACGTCATCCTCACCAACGGCGCCCGGCTCTACGTCGACCACGCCCACCCCGAATACAGCGCCCCCGAGGTCACCAACCCGCGCGACGCCGTCCTCTGGGACAAGGCGGGCGAACGCATCATGGCCGAGGCCGCCGAACGCGCGGCCGCGCTGCCCGGCGCCCAGCCCATCCACCTCTACAAGAACAACACCGACAACAAGGGCGCCTCCTACGGCACGCACGAGAACTACCTGATGAAGCGGGAGACCGCCTTCTCGGACATCGTGCGCCATCTGACGCCCTTCTTCGTCTCCCGCCAGGTCTTCGCGGGCGCCGGCCGCGTCGGCATCGGGCAGGACGGCCACGAACACGGCTTCCAGCTCAGCCAGCGCGCCGACTACTTCGAGGTCGAGGTGGGCCTGGAGACCACCCTCAAACGGCCCATCATCAACACCCGCGACGAACCCCACGCGGACGCCGAGAAATACCGGCGCCTCCATGTGATCATCGGCGACGCCAACCTCTCGGAGATCTCCACCTACCTCAAGCTGGGCACCACCGCACTGGTCCTGTCCATGATCGAGGACAACTTCATCGCGGTGGACCTCGCCGTGGACCAGCCCGTCCGCACCCTCCACCAGGTCTCCCACGACCCCTCCCTGGGCCACCTCATCACCCTCCGCAGCGGGCGCACACTCACCGCCGTACAGCTGCAGATGGAGTACTTCGAGCTGGCCCGCAAATACGTCGAGGAGCGCTACGGCGCCGACGCCGACGACCAGACCAGAGACGTCCTCGTCCGCTGGGAGGACACCCTCACCCGGCTGGAGAGCGACCCCATGAGCCTGGCCGGGGAACTCGACTGGGTCGCCAAACGGCAGCTCATGGAGGGCTACCGCCGCCGCGACGACCTCGACTGGGACGCGCCCCGGCTGCACCTGGTCGACCTCCAGTACGCCGACGTACGCCCCGAGAAGGGCCTCTACAACCGCCTGGTCGCCAAGGGCCGCATGAAGCGGCTGCTGGACGACGCGGAGGTCGAGCGGGCGCGGACCAAGCCGCCGGAGGACACCCGCGCCTACTTCCGCGGGCGGTGCCTGGAGCAGTACGCGGACGACGTGGCCGCGGCCTCCTGGGACTCGGTCATCTTCGACCTCCCCGGCCGTGATTCGCTCCAGCGGGTGCCAACCCTGGAACCGCTTCGCGGAACGCGAAATCACGTCAAGGAGCTGCTGGACCGGTGCCGGACCGCCGACGAGCTGGTCAGGGTGCTCTCCGGCAATTGAAACCCCGGCCCGGGGCATTGATTCGGCTCCCTCCGCAGGGTGGAAATCCCGGCGTCAGGGAATCATCGAGATGGCCCCCGTACGTTCCTGGAACTACGGGGCCGATGTCGGACCCGGCTTGTAGGGTCTGATCATCAGCGAACGGCGAACTGAGCGGGGTGAGGGTTATGGCGACCAAGGACACCGGCGGCGGCCAGCAGAAGGCCACACGCTCCACCGAAGAGGTCGAGGAGCAGACCCAGGAGGCACAGGGCTCCGAAGACCTCAAGGAACGACAGGAAAAACTGACCGACGACGTGGACTCGGTGCTCGACGAAATCGACGATGTACTCGAAGAGAACGCCGAGGACTTCGTGAGGTCCTTCGTTCAGAAGGGCGGGGAGTGATTTTCCCTTCGAATCGAAGGTGAGGTCACGGGAGTCAGGGTGAGTCAAAAGGTGGGGGAGCGGCGCTGCTCGCGCTGTCAGCGTTTCCTGGACAGGGGGGCGTTCGCGAGCAACAGGGCGATGCCCGACGGCCTCCAGGCGTATTGCCGGGAATGCTCTGCGGAGTACTACCGGCAGCGTCAGGAGGCCAAGGGCAGGACCGTACGCGAAAAAGGCGTGGCCCCTCAAGGGCACAAGCGATGTCCGCAGTGCGCCATCGTGAAGCCGCACGCTAAATGGGAGCGGAACAAGTCCTCGTCCGACGGCTGGGCGAGTTACTGCCGGTCGTGCCGCAAAGCGCGGAACGAGGAAAGCCGCCTCAAACGCATGTATGGCCTCACTGGAGCCGAACGTGACGCCATGGTGGCCTCTCAACGCGGGCTCTGTGTGATCTGTCTGAATGCCCCGGCCGCACATGTGGATCACTGCCACAAGACGGGTAGGGTCCGTGGCGTACTGTGCTTCAACTGCAATTCGGCCATCGGCAAGCTGGGGGACGACCCCGAGGCCGTACGCCGGGCCGCCGACTATCTGGAAGGAAACTCGTGGAAGCCAATACTCGTGGCACCGGGCGTCTACCAGCTGCCTTCCTGACGCCTGGGTCGTCCTCCTTCATGGACTTCCTGTCGGACCACCAGCCGGAGCTGCTGCCGGGCAAGCGGACGCTGCCGCCCGTGCAGGGCGTGATCGAGGCCCCGCACGGGACGACGATCGTGGCCGTGACGTTCCCCGGCGGTGTGGTGCTCGCCGGTGACCGCCGGGCCACCATGGGCAACGTCATCGCGCAGCGGGACATCGAGAAGGTGTTCCCGACGGACGAGTACTCGGCGGTCGGCATCGCCGGCACGGCGGGCCTGGCCGTGGAGATGGTGAAGCTCTTCCAGCTGGAGCTGGAGCACTTCGAGAAGGTCGAGGGCGCCCAGCTGTCGCTGGAGGGCAAGGCGAACCGCCTGTCGACGATGATCCGCTCCAACCTCGGCATGGCCATGCAGGGCCTGGCCGTGGTGCCGCTGTTCGCGGGGTACGACCTGGACCGCGCGAAGGGCCGCGTCTTCTCGTACGACGTGACCGGCGGCCGCAGCGAGGAGCACAACTTCGCGGCGACCGGCTCGGGCTCGGTGTTCGCGCGCGGTGCGATGAAGAAGCTGTTCCGCGGCGACCTGACCGAGGAGGAGGCCACCACCCTGGTGGTGCAGGCGCTGTACGACGCGGCCGACGACGACTCGGCGACCGGTGGTCCCGACGTCGCCCGCCGGATCTATCCGATCATCACGGTGATCACCGACGAGGGCTTCCGCAGGCTGACCGAGGACCAGGCGTCCGAGCTGTCGCGCGCGGTGCTGCAGCGCCGGCTGGAGGAGCCGGACGGTCCGCGGGCCGCCCTGCTCTGAGCGGGCGTCCGGTCTTCGCAGTGAGGTGATCCAGTGACCATGACAGAAAGGGACGGATAACCGGTGTCGACGCCGTTCTATGTCTCACCCCAGCAGGCCATGGCGGACCGCGCCGAGTACGCCCGCAAGGGCATCGCGCGCGGTCGCAGCCTGGTGGTCATGCAGTACGCCGACGGCATCGTGTTCGTCGGCGAGAACCCGTCCCGTGCGCTGCACAAGTTCAGCGAGATCTACGACCGGATCGGCTTCGCGGCCGCCGGCAAGTACAACGAGTACGAGAATCTGCGCATCGGTGGTGTGCGGTACGCGGATCTGCGTGGCTACACCTATGACCGTGACGATGTGACCGCGCGCGGCCTGGCGAACGTGTACGCGCAGACGCTGGGCACGATCTTCTCCTCGGCGGCCGAGAAGCCGTACGAGGTGGAGCTGGTGGTGGCGGAGGTCGGGGAGACCCCTGACGGTGACCAGATCTACCGGCTGCCGCATGACGGTTCCATCGTGGACGAGCACGGTTCGGTGGCGGTCGGCGGCAGCTCCGAGCAGATCAGCACCTTCCTGGACCAGCGGCACCAGGACGGGATGAGCCTCGCGGAGGCGCTCAAGCTGGCGGTGCGGGCGCTGTCGCGGGACACCAACGGCGGTGAGCGGGAGATTCCGGCGGAGCGTCTCGAGGTGGCGGTGCTGGACCGGACACGTCCGCAGAAGCGGAAGTTCAAGCGGATCGTGGGTGGTCAGCTGTCGCGGCTGCTGGCGGCGAACGGCGCGGCGACGGAGGCGGAGAGCGCGGACGATCCGGACGACACGCCTGGCGCGTCGGGTGGTTCGGGTGGTTCGGGTTCTGCGAAGGAGTGAGGCGCGCGCCGCGCGATGTTTTCAGGTGCCCTCGGCCGGTCTCCGGTCGGGGGCACTTCGTGTCGGTGCCGCGGGAGGGGCCTCAGGAGGGCCGTGGTGGGGCCGTGGAGGCGCGCGGGATGAGCTGGACGGGAATGTCCCCGTGCTCCGGCTCCCGGCCGTCCAGGACGGCGAGGAGGGCTTGCATGCCGCGTTCGCCGAAGAGTTCGGCGTCGAGGCGGACGGTGGTGAGTTCGGGGTCGAGGGCGGTGGCGAGGGCGAGGTCGTCGAGGCCGGTGACGGAGATGTCGTCGGGGACGCGCAGGCCGAGCCGGCGCAGGGCCTTGTAGGCGCCGGCGGCGAGTTTGTCGTCGTCGCAGACGATGGCGGTGGGGCGGGGGCCGGGTGCGCCGAGGGCCGCTTCGGTGGCGGCTCGGGCGGCGTCGATGGCGATGGGCGCGTGGGCCGTGGCGAGCCGGGTGCCTGGTACGTCGGCGAGGCGGGCGGCGAGTTCGCGGGCGCGGATCTCGAAGGTCCAGGAGGGCACGTCGGCGGCGAGGTGGAGGAGGTGGCGGTGGCCGATGCCGAGGAGGTGGTCGGTGACCTGGCGGACGCCGTCGGTGATGTCGAGGTTGACGGTGGCGGCGCCGAGGCTGCCGGCGGGGTCGCTGTCGAGCATGACCAGGGGCAGTCGGTCGCCGCTGATGGCCGTGAGGGCGTCGGCGGCCATGGAGGAGGCGATGACGCCGTCCAGGGCGGCCTGGGCGCTGGCGAAGGGGTCGCGGGCGGGGCCGACGCCTTCGGGGGAGGGGTAGAGGACGACGCCGAAGCCGTGTTCGGCGGCGACGCGGGCGGCTCCGGTGTAGACGCCGGCGAAGAACTCGGTGGTGAGGGCGGGGACCACGAGGAGCACGGTGCGGGTGTGGCCGAGGCGGAGGTTGCGGGCGGCGAGGTTGGGGCGGTAGCCGAGGTCGGTGGCGGCCTGGCGTACGCGCTCGGCGGTGGTCTCGGAGACGCGGCCGCGCCACTTGTCGCCGAGGACGAGGGAGACGGCGGCCTGGCTGACTCCGGCCGCTCGGGCGACGTCACGGCTGGTCGGGCGCGTGCTGCTGTGTGCCACCGGGGGCGTGCTCCTCTGGGTGCTGTGTGGACGGCCGGACAGCGCACATGGTACGTATGGAAGCGCTAGTTATACGTAACACTTCGGAGACGTCGCGGCGGTGGTCGGGGGTGCCGGAGCGGCCGCTGAAGGGGCGGGGACATGGCGACGGGTTATCTGGAGATCCTGCGGGCGCGGCATGCGCTGCGCCTGCTGACGGGGACGCTGGTGGGCCGGCTGCCCAACGCGGTGGCGCCGATCGCCATGGTGCTGTTCGTGCGCGCGGAGGGCGGTACGTACAGCCTGGCGGGCGCGCTGGCGGCGGTGTACGGGGTGGCGAACGCGGTGGGCCAGCCGCTGCTGGGGCGGCTGGTGGACCTGTACGGGCAGCCGAGGGTGCAGTTGCCGGCGGCGGTGGCGTCGGCGCTGGCGATGGCGGGGTTCGCGTTCTGCGGGATCGGGCCGCTGGGACTCGCGTACGCGCTGGTGGCGCTGTCGGGGCTCTGCACACCGCCGCTGGAGGGCGGGCTGCGGGCGCTGTGGCCCTCGGTGCTGCGCCGGGGGGACCAGGTGCACACGGCGTACGCGCTGGACGCGGTGGCGCAGGAGGTGATGTTCACGGCCGGGCCGCTGCTGGTGACGCTGTGCGTGTCGGTGTGGTCGGAGCGGGCGGCGCTGCTGGTGCTGAATCTGCTGGGGGTGCTGGGGGCGCTGTCGGTGGTGGTGTCGGCGCCGTCGCGGGCGTGGCGCTCGGAGCCGCGGGAGGCGCACTGGCTGGGTGCGCTGCGCTCGCGGGGGCTGCTGGCGCTGCTGGGGGCGTTCCTGTTCGTGGGGATCGCGATGGGGTCGATCACGGTGGCGTCGGTGTCGTACGCGGACGGGCACGGCGGTGACGCGGTGTACGGCTGGATGATGGCGGGGCTGGGTCTGGGCGCGCTGGCCGGCGGGACGGTGTACGGGGCGCGGCGGTGGTCGGGGGTGCCGGAGCGGCGGCTCAGGGTGCTGGTGGCGCTGCTGGCGGTGTGTTACCTGCCGTTGCTGTCGATGCCGGGACCGGTGGCGATGGTGCTGCTGTCGGTGGTGTCGGGGGTGTTCCTGGCGCCGTGCATCGCGTGTGCGTTCATCATCGTGGACCGGCATGCTCCGGCGGGGACGGTGACGGAGGCGTTCTCGTGGCTGGTGACGACGTTCATGGTGGGCGCGTCGGTGGGGACGGGGCTCGCGGGGCCGGTGGTCCAGTCGGGTGGCGCGTCGTGGGGGTTCGCGCTGCCGGGGGTCGCGGGAGGTGTGTCGTTGCTGGTGCTGCTGGCCACGGGGCGGGTGCTGGCGGCTCCCGCCGGGGCTGGTGTGGTTGCGGCTTCTTCGGAAAATGATCCAGATCGTGCTGCCGAACCCCGTTTCAGTTCAGGGGATCGGGCGTAATGTTCAGTCATGGACCGCCGCATTTTCGGGCTGGAGAACGAGTACGGCGTCACGTGCACGTTCAGGGGACAGCGGCGTCTGTCTCCTGACGAGGTGGCGCGGTACCTCTTCCGCCGTGTCGTGTCATGGGGCCGCAGCAGCAATGTCTTTCTGCGGAACGGTGCCCGGCTGTATCTCGACGTGGGCTCACATCCGGAATACGCGACACCCGAGTGTGACAATGTGACCGAGCTGGTCACTCACGACAAGGCCGGCGAGCGCATTCTCGAGGGACTCCTGGTGGACGCGGAACGACGCCTGCACGAGGAGGGAATCGCGGGCGACGTCTACCTCTTCAAGAACAACACCGACTCGGCGGGCAACTCCTATGGTTGCCACGAGAACTATCTGGTGGCGCGGCACGGGGAGTTCTCCCGGCTCGCGGACATCCTCATCCCGTTCCTGGTGACCCGGCAGCTGCTGTGCGGCGCGGGCAAGGTGCTCCAGACGCCGCGTGGTGCGGTGTACTGCGTGAGCCAGCGGGCGGAGCACATCTGGGAGGGCGTGTCGTCGGCGACGACACGTTCGAGGCCCATCATCAACACCCGTGACGAGCCGCACGCGGACGCCGAGCGTTACCGGCGGCTGCATGTCATCGTGGGTGACTCGAACATGTCCGAGACGACGATGCTGCTGAAGGTCGGTGCCACCGATCTGGTGCTGCGCATGATCGAGGCGGGCACGGTCATGCGGGATCTGACGCTGGAGAACCCGATCCGGGCGATCCGTGAGGTCAGCCATGACATCACCGGCCGGCGCAAGGTGCGTCTCGCCAGCGGCCGGGAGGCGTCGGCGCTGGAGGTGCAGCGCGAGTACTTCGACAAGGCGGTGGACTTCTGCGACCGCCGGGGCATCCGTACGGGCACGGTCGCGCAGGTGCTGGAGCTGTGGGGCCGGACGCTGGACGCGATCGAGTCGGAGGAGCTGGACCGGATCGGTACCGAGATCGACTGGGTGATGAAGTACAAGCTCATCGAGCGGTACCGCGAGAAGCACAACATGACGATGTCGCATCCGCGGGTCGCGCAGATAGACCTCGCGTATCACGACATCCACCGGCGTCGTGGGCTGTACTACCTGCTGGAGAGGAAGGGTCAGGCTGCGCGGATCTGCAATGACCTGAAGATCTTCGAGGGCAAGTCGGTGCCGCCGCAGACGACTCGGGCGCGGCTTCGCGGTGACTTCATCCGGCGGGCGCAGGAACAGCGCCGGGACTTCACGGTCGACTGGGTGCATCTGAAGCTCAACGACCAGGCGCAGCGCACGGTGTTGTGCAAGGACCCGTTCCGTTCGGTGGACGACCGGGTGGAGAAACTGATCGCCGGAATGTAGGAGCGGCCTCTCCGGTCGCGGCTTTCGGCGCTGTATTCCCGTCAGCGCCACACGGGCGCCGTACGTTTACCGTACGGCGCCCTTGGCACGTCGTAGAGTTGCGCGCACCCATCCGCAAGATCGACCGATTACGAGGCATCCCCCGTGCGCCGACGCTCACTCCTCCTGGCCGCAGTTCCCGCTGGACTGGTCACGCTCGCCGGGTGCGGCGACGGCGATGCGAAGTCCAGCAAGACGTCCGCGTCTCCGTCGCCCTCGCCGTCGTCGCCTCCGCCGCCGAAGGTCGTGGACGGTCCGCTGCCGGCGATCACGGCGGGGACGAAGTTCGGTGAGAAGCCCACGGTCGCCAAGGGGTCGGGGGACCCGTCGAAGGATCTGGCGGTCCGTACGGTGATCGCGGGCAACGGCCGTACGGTGGCGGAGAACGACTTCATCAAAGCCGACTACCTGGGCCAGATCTGGAGCTCGGGCAAGGTCTTCGACAGTTCCTACGACCGCAGTCCGCTGGTGCTGCAACTGGCTCAGGGCAGCATCATCGACGGCTGGCGGTACGCGCTGACGGGGAAGAAGATCGGCAGCCGGGTGGAGATCGCGGTGCCGCCGACCTGGGGGTACGGGCCCTCGGGCAATGAGCAGGCGGGGATCAAGGGTACGGACACACTGGTGTTCGTGATCGATCTGCTGGACTCCTACAACGCCAAGAGCTCGGCGAAGGGCAAGGAGGTCCCGCAGACGGACACGGCGCTGCCGAAGGTGGCCACGAACACGGACGGCGATCTGCCGAAGGTGACGCTGCCGAAGTCGGACCCGCCGAAGAAGCTGGTGTCGAACTACGTCCTGGAGGGCGACGGGGACGCGGTCACCCAGAAGCAGGCGATCCTGTGCCAGTTCCAGGGGCTGGAGTGGCAGGGCGGCAAGACGTTCCAGAAGACGTACGGATCGGGGCGGCTCAGTCAGTTCTCGGTGGAGCAGATGGAGCAGGTCGTCAAGGGGCTTGCGCAGGGGGTCACGGGGAAGAAGGTCGGCAGCCGGGTGCTGGTCGTGGTGCCGCCGGACCTGGGTTACGGCGACAACCCGCCGAGCGGGAGCGGCATCGCGAAGGGCGCCACGCTGGTCTTCACGGTGGACATCCTGGCGGCGATGTAGCGCTCCGGGTGCCCGCGCTGCGGGGATGACAGACTGTCCGTGTTTCGTTTCGTACACACGCAGGAGCTTTTGACGTGAGCATCGACAAGCCCGAGGTCGACTTTCCGGGCGGCGAGCCGCCGAAGGACCTTGAGATCAAGGACATCTGGGAGGGCGACGGCGAGGCCGCCGAAGCGGGCGACTTCGTCAAGGTGCACTACGTGGGTGTCGCGTTCTCCACGGGTGAGGAGTTCGACGCGTCCTGGAACCGCGGCACGCCGCTGGACTTCAAGCTGGGTGCCGGCCAGGTCATCCAGGGCTGGGACAAGGGTGTGCAGGGCATGAAGGTCGGCGGCCGTCGCCAGCTGGTCATCCCGGCGCACCTCGCGTACGGCGACCGGGGTGCCGGTGGCCGGATCGCGCCGGGTGAGACGCTGATCTTCGTCTGCGACCTGGTGGGCGTCGGCAAGCGCTGACCTGAGCCGGTCTGATCGGTTCTGACCGAAGTGGGGCCCGCGCCGGGTGCGCGGGCCCTTCTTCTTTGACCCTTGTCGTCCGCATTGGCCCTTCTTCTTTGCTTCGGCTTTTGCCGCGCCACCCGGGAGCGGTACGGTCAACGATCGGAAGCAGCTGAGGGAAGGTGTAGGGCGTCGATGGCCATTGCCAAGGCCGAGCGGCTGATGAACCTCGCGCTGTGCCTGCTCGGCACACGGCGGCCGCTCAGCAAGCGCGAGCTGCGCGGGTCCGTCGAGGCGTACCTGGAAGCGGGGTCGGACGACTCCTTCAACCGCATGTTCGAGCGGGACAAGGACGATCTGCGCGAGCTGGGCCTGGTCATCGAGACCGTGGAGAACATCGAGGGCGAGGTCGGCTATCTCGCCCGCCGGGACAGCAACCGGCTGCCCGCGATCACCCTGGACGCCGAGGAGGCCGCGGCCCTGGGGCTCGCCGCCAAGGTCTGGCAGCAGGCGAGGCTGGCCGGCGCGGCGAGCGGCGCCCTGCAGAAGCTGCGTGCGGCGGGACTCCCCGAGGACGTCGACCCCTACGGCTCGCACGGCGCGCTGGAGCCCCGCATCCCGGTGCACGAGGCCGCGTTCGAGCCGCTGATGCTGGCCTGCCGGGACCGCCGCCCGGTGGTCTTCGAGTACCGCAAGGCGTCCGCCGCGCACCCCGAGACCCGGCAGGTCGAGCCCTGGGCGCTGGAGTGCTGGCGCGGCCACTGGTACCTGGCGGGCCACGACCGTGAGCGGGGCGCGGAGCGGGTCTTCCGGCTGTCCCGGATCACCGGCAAGGTCCGGGCGCGCGGTACTGGTTTCACCGCGCCGGTGCCGGACGTGGTGACCGTGCGGGAGACCGTCCGGCGCTGGGCGGGGGAGACCGCCGACCGCTCCGCGCTGATCCGGCTGCGCGCGGGGGCCGGCTACCCGCTGCGGGCCAGGGCCACCAAGGTGCGCGAACTGGGCGGCGGCTGGGACGAGTTGGAGATCCCGTACGGGCACGGGCTGGACGCCTGGCTGGTGGAGTTCGGGCCGGACGTGGTGGTACTGGAACCGGCCGAGCTGCGGGCGGACGTCGTGGACCGGCTGCGTGCCGTGGCCAAGGGCTGAGGGGAGCGGAACCAACACCATGGCAGGCAAACCGGCCAGGCCCGTGAACGCCATCGACCAGACCCGGCGGATGCTGTCGCTGGTCACGTATCTGCGTGAGCGCCCCGGCGCCCGGATCGCGGACGTGGCCCGCGCCTTCGGCATCACCGAGGACGAGCTGGTCTCCGACCTGGACGTGCTGCCCATGTGCGGCACCAGCTTCCGCGGCGGCGATCTGCTGGACATCGACACCGACGGCGAACGCATCTGGTGGCACAACCCGGCGGCGCTCGGCGAGGACGCGGCCGAACCGCTCAGGCTCGCCGCCGACGAGGCGACCGCGCTGCTGGTGGCCGCCCGCGCGGTGGCCACCCTGCCCGGACTGCGCGAGAGCGACCGGCAGGCGCTGGTGCGGGCCACCGCCAAAGTGGAGACCGCCGCCGGTGAGGCTGCCGGGGCCAGCTCCCGGCTGTCGGTGACCTTCGAGTCCGAGGGCGGTGTCTTCGCCGACGTGGACCGGGCCATCTCCGAGCGCCGCCGGCTCTGGGTGCGCTACTACTCCCCGGCCCGTGACGAGCTGACCGAGCGGGAGATCGACCCGATCCGCCTGGTCAGCGTCGGGCACACCTACGTCGAGGCGTGGTGCCGCCGCTCGGAGGCGCGCCGCACCTTCCGGCTGGATCGGGTCGCGGAGATCCGGATTCTCGACGAGCCGGCCGCGCCGCCCGAGATAGAACCGCGCGACCTGTCCGAAGGGCTGGTGCAGCCCGCCGCCGAGGACCCGGAGGTCGTGGTCGAGGTCGGCCCCGGCGGGCGCTGGGTCGCCGAGTACTACCCGCACGACACGGCCGAGGAGCTGCCCGACGGCGGGCTGCGCATCACGCTGCGCACCCCCGACCCGGCCTCCCTGCGGCGGCTGGCCCTGCGGCTCGGCCCGGACGGCCGGATCGCCTCGCCGCCCGACCTCGCCGACCGCGCCCGCCGGGCCGCCCGCGAGGCCCTGGCGGCGTACGAGGGGCCGGAGCACACGTCGTGAACGAGACCTCGGCGCCGGTGACGGGCGGTGTGACGGCGGCCGCAGCGTTCGCCGGGATGCGCGGCGTCGTGCCCGTGGTGTTCAAGGCGGCCTGTCCCGGCTGCCGGGCCCGGTTCGAACTCGCCGCGGGCGCGTTGCGGCTGGCCGTCGGGGGCTCCACCCGCACCACGTTCTACTCCTTCACCTGCCCCGGGTGCGGCACGGCGGTGCGCAAGCCCGCCGGGGAGCGGATCGTGCAGCTGCTCAGCGGCGCCGGGGTGCGGACCCTGCGGCTGCACTCCACCGGGTAGGACGGTCTAGGCTCCTCCCATGTTCTGGCCGATGTTCGCCGTAGCCGTGGGTTTCCTGGGTATCGCCGTCCTGGGGGTGCTCGCCGTCCGGGTGTTCCTCGCGGCACGGCAGCTCGGTGTCCAGGTGGCCGACTCCGGGCGCCGGATCAGCCGGGCCGCGGAGGATCTGGAACGGGCCGCGGCGAACACCGCCCGCGCCGCCGAAACGCTCTGACCTGCGAAGCCGTCCGAACGCCGGAAACGCCACAAACGATTTGCGTCACTTCGCCCTGTCCTGTGGGACAGGCGTGCGGGTACGCTGCTGGTCGCGGTGCGGAGAACGAGGCGCGTACCGCCGACCGGGAGTACGCACGGGGATTGCCTCTCGTTTACCCCTGAGCGTTACGATCGCTGCCGGCCGACCATCCGGACGCGTGTCCGACCGGTCGGACAGCACCCCCACCCCCGCCTCGGTGAGAAGGTAGTAACTCATGGGCATCGGACGGCTCGGTCCTACCGAGATCATCCTCATCCTCGTCGTCGTGTTCCTGCTCTTCGGCGCGAAGAAGCTTCCCGACATGGCCCGCTCGCTGGGCAAGTCCGCCCGCATCCTCAAGAGCGAGGCCAAGGCGATGAAGGAGGAGAACAACACCACCGCCCCGGCCGCCCCCCCGCACCCCGGCGAGCAGCCTCCCGTGCAGCGCACCATCCAGGCCGCCCCCGGCGACGTGAACAGCGCCCGTCCGGTCAACGAGCCCACGGACACCACCCAGCGCTGACCCGTGGCCGTATTCCGGCCTGCCGCACGAGATGAGGACGTGGGTTGCCCAAGTCTGCCCGCAAGAAAGAGAAGGACCCCGAGGGCCGGATGCCCCTCGTGGAGCACCTGCGTGAGCTGCGCAACCGGCTCGCGAAGGGCATGTTGGCGATCACGGTCGTCTCCGTGGTGGCCGCCTTCTACAGCCAGAACCTGATGTCCTTCCTCTCGCGTCCGGTCCCTCGCTGCACCGGGGGTCTGGGGGAGTCCACCGGAGGCTCCTGCGCCGTCATCGCCTACACCGACCTGCTGTCGCCCTTCACCACCACGGTGAAGGTCTGCTTCATGGCCGGCGTGGTGCTCTCCAGCCCCGTCTGGCTCTACCAGCTGTGGGCGTTCATCGCACCGGGCCTGCACCGCAACGAGCGCAAGTACACCTACGGGTTCGTGGCCGCGGCGGTGCCGCTCTTCATGGCGGGCGCCTGGCTCGCCTACACGATCCTGCCGATCAGCATGCGGGTGCTGCTCGGCATCACCCCGGACGGCTCGGCGAACATCCTGCCGATGGACAAGGTCCTGGACTTCATCGTCCGGATGATCCTCATCTTCGGCGGTGCCTTCGAGCTTCCGCTGCTGCTGGTCATGCTGAACTTCGCCGGTGTGGTGACCGGGCGCCGCATGGCCGGCTGGTGGCGCGGTGTGGTCATGGGCGTCTTCGTCTTCGGCGCTGTCGCCACCCCCACCACGGACCCCTTCGGCATGATCGCGCTGGCCGGCCCCATCGTGGTGCTGTACTTCATCGCCGTCGGCGTCGCCCTGCTGAACGACCGGCGCCGCGCGCGTGCCGAGGAGGCCGTCGAGCTGGACGACGACGAGGCGTCGCCGCTGGACCACCGGCCGGAGCCGGTCGGCGGCCCCGAGCGGCTGCCCGCCGCGGTGCCCGGGCAGGCCCGCCAGACCGAGGCCCTGCCGCCGGCCCGGCCCGACGGCTACGACGACGTCACCTGAGCGCACGACGACCCGCGACGAGGGGCCGGAC
>NZ_JBHXLV010000172.1:0-13930 GCF_042721685.1 Streptomyces sp. NPDC058459
CCTCCGGGCCGCAGGCGTCCGTCAGATAACCGAACGCCGCCCGCAGCGGCAGCGCCTGGACCAGCGAGCCGGGCGGCGCGTCCTGCGCGGCGGGCTCGGCGAAGTCGAAGCACTCGCGGTGCGAGCCGTGCCAGAAGGTGGCCAGATAGCGCAGCGCGGCCACGTGGCAGCCGTAGTGGTGCGGGGAGCGCCGTACGGCCGCCTCCCACAGCTCCTCGAAGTAGCGATGGCCCGCGCGGGAGCCCCGCGCGTGGTCCAGGGCGATCCGCCAGGGCACCGGGTCGCGGTCGTCGGCGCGGGCGGCGGCCGTGATCAGTGGGCTGACCTCGCGCAGCAGCCCGGCACGGTCCGGCGAGGGCCAGGCGCGGTCCACCGCCAGCTGGGCGCCGACGAGCAGGACGCCGGGGTCGCCGGGGTCGGCCGCGCGCCACGCCTCGAACCACTCGGGGCGGGAGCGGGCGAAGGCGGCGAGCCGGGTGGCGTAGGCGTCGCGCTCCTCCCACTGGGCCGCCGCGCGGGTGGCCGCGAGCAGGGCTGCGGCGCCCGCGAACTCGCCCTGCCCGGCCGCGACCAGGGCGGGGGAGAGGCGGTCGTCGGGCGCGTCGAGGATGACGTCGTCGGCCGGTGCGGAGGAGTCCGGGCGCGAGGCGCGTCGTGTCTTCCGGGTGGGGCGGAAAAACGCCGGCAGCAGAACCATGGTGCCGACCATTGAAAGTCCGCAGGTCGGGCCCGCGCCAGAGGGTTCGGGCAAGTTGTGGAAGGTTGTGCCCTTGAAAGTCAAGGAACCGCAAAAAGGTCGCTTTTCCGCTCTTGTCAGGCCCCTGCGACCAAAAGCCGCGTCAGCTCCGCCGCAGCAGCCGTGTCGCCCCCGCCGCCACCGCCGTGGCCAGCACCCAGCCCAGGATGATCAGCGCCGCCGCCAGCCACGGCCACGCCCCCCGCAGCCGCCACTCGTCCAGCTGGCCCAGGTCGATCACCGGCAGCAGCAGGTCCAGCGTGAGCAGCGCCGGGCTCCACGCAGGATGGTCCTCGGAGTGCGCCGGGGGCGGGTCGGCGTGCGCGAACGCCAGCGTGCCCGCCGCCCACAGCACCGCCATCCACACCGCGGCCCGGCCCGGCCGGTAGCCGTAGGCGACCGTCCAGTCCTGCGCGTACCCCCACAGCTTCAGCGCCGGGGGCAGCGTCTCGCGGCGTCTGCGGTGCTTGGCGAGCAGCACCTCGCGAGCGTCCTCGTCCTCCCCGGCCGCGCGCAGCACGGCGGCCAGCCGCTCGTACGGCTCCGGGTGGTACTCGGCGGTCGCCGCCGCCACCCAGGCCAGCCGGTGGGCCAGCGGGAACGGGCCGCGCGGCACCAGGTTCTCGTACGCGAAGCCGCTCATCTGGAGGTTGCCCGGCTCCGGCCAGCTGCCCGCGTGGTCCACCAGGTTGACCGTGCGGGCACCCGACAGCACCACCCGCCCCGACGGCGGCCGGTCCCCCAGGAAGCGCAGCTCGGGTGTCTGTATCCGGCGCAGCGAAAGCTCCTGGTCGCCGGTGAGCGTGAACCGCGCCCCCTCCAGGTCCACCGCGTCCCCGAAGCGGCCGTCGTCCAGCCGCAGCCCGCCCCGGCACTCGAAGCGCTGCACCCGGGTCCCGCGCGCCGGTGTGGTGCCGCTCAGCAGCGGGCTGCCCACCGCGGCCGGGGTCAGATACAGGGTCCGCTCCACCGTGAGCTGCGGGGCGTTCAGCGCCAGCCGGGCGTACGGGTTGGACAGCCGGGCCCCGCGCAGGCTCAGCGACCCCCCGACCTGGGCGCCGCGCAGCCGCAGCTCGCCGTACGACTCCAGCATCTCCGCCTGGAGGTCCTGGCCGACCGTCATGCCGTCCGCCGCGATGGACCGGCCGCTCCGGTCCCGGTGCGCCACCGCCTGGTTGAGCATCAGGTCGGTGCCGATCCGCGCGTCGGTCAGCCGGACGCCGACGCGGAACCGGCAGCGCGCCAGGTGCAGGTCGCCCTCGGTGCGTGCCCGCGCCGCCTCCAGCCGGGGCACCGCGCAGTCCACCAGGCGCACGGTCGTGAAATGCGCCTCCGGCACCCGGACCTCCTCGTCGAACCGGCAGCCGCGCAGCTCCATGTACGGCGTGACGGTGCCGCCGGCCAGATCCACCGTGCCGGTGATCCGCACCCCGGTCAGCTTCAGCGAGGACACCCGGCCCGCCAGCGCGGGCGGCCCGTCCAGCAGCAGCCAGCACACCACCCGGGCCCGCACACTGCGCTCCGCGCCCCACGGGACGCCGCCGTGCGGATCGTCCACGGCGGCCTCGCCGCTGCTCAGGTCGTACACACTGCCGTTGCGGAACGCCTGCCACATGCCCGCCTCGGCCGGGGTCAGATCGTCCGGCAGCTCCGCGGCGCCCGGACCCGCCGTCAGCGCTTCGGTCACCGCGGCTCCTCTCCCGCGAGCCGGCCGCGGGCGTCACCGCCCGGCCCGCCGCCCACGTCCGTCCCATCCGTCGTTTCCCGGCTCATGCCCGCCGGGTGACGGGTTCGACACACAACGTGAGGGTGAATTCGCGGGTTCCGGCCACGCTCTGTCGCACCGCTTGTCCCACGTTCTGTATCAGCCATTGATACGCGCGGACCGGGCCCGGCGCCGGTCTGAGAGAATTGACATTGTGATCTCCCGAATCGATCTGCGCGGCGACGCCCTCCCCGAGGGCCCCGCCCTGCGCGACCTGCTGCCCCGAGCCGACTTCGACGTCTCGGCCGCCCTGGAGAAGGTGCGTCCGATCTGCGAGGCCGTGCATCATCGTGGCGACGCGGCGCTGATCGACTTCGCGGAGAAGTTCGACGGAGTACGGCTGGGAACCGTCCGCGTCCCGGCCGAGGCGCTCACCGACGCGCTCGACGCTCTCGATCCGGCCGTGCGCGCCGCCCTGGAGGAGTCCGTCCGCCGGGCCCGCCTGGTCCACCGCGCCCAGCGCCGCACCACCCACACCACGCAGGTCGTACCCGGCGGCACCGTCACCGAGAAGTGGGTCCCCGTCGACCGGGTCGGGCTGTACGCGCCCGGCGGCCGCTCGGTGTACCCCTCCTCCGTGATCATGAACGTGGTGCCCGCCCAGGAGGCGGGAGTCGAGTCCATCGCGCTCGCCTCGCCCGCGCAGGCCGCATTCGACGGCCTCCCGCACCCGACCATCCTCGCCGCCTGCGCCCTGCTCGGCGTGGACGAGGTGTACGCGGCGGGCGGCGCCACCGCCGTGGCGATGTTCGCGTACGGCACCGAGTCCTGCCCCCCCGCCGACATGGTCACCGGCCCCGGCAACATCTGGGTCGCGGCAGCCAAGCGCTACTTCACCGGCAAGATCGGCATCGACGCCGAGGCGGGCCCGACCGAGATCGCGGTCCTCGCCGACGACACGGCCGACCCGGTGCACGTCGCATCCGACCTGATCAGCCAGGCCGAGCACGACCCGCTGGCCGCCGCCGTCCTCGTCACCGACTCGGTGGCGCTGGCCGACGCGGTGGTGGAGGAGCTGAAGACGCAGGTCGCCGCAACCAAGCACGTCGACGACCGGATCGTGCCCGCGCTGAACGGGCAGCAGTCCGCGATCGTCCTGGTCGACGGCGTGGAGGAGGGCCTGCGGGTGGTCGACGCGTACGGCGCCGAGCACCTGGAGATCCAGACCCGCGACGCGGCCGCCGTCGCCGACCGGGTGCGCAACGCGGGCGCGGTCTTCATCGGCCCCTGGGCGCCGGTCTCCCTCGGGGACTACGCGGCCGGGTCCAACCACGTACTGCCCACCGGTGGCTGCGCCTGCCACTCCTCCGGGCTGTCCGTGCAGTCGTTCCTGCGCGGCATCCACATCGTCGACTACACCGAGGACGCGCTCGCCGAGGTCGCCCACCACGTGGTGACCCTCGCGGAGGCGGAGGACCTGCCCGCGCACGGCGCGGCGGTCAAGGCCCGGTTCGGCTGGAAGGTACCGGGGACCAAGTGACCGGCAACAGCACTCAGTCCCCCTGGGACGAACTCCCCATCCGTGACGAGCTGCGCGGCAAGTCCCCCTACGGCGCGCCCCAGCTGGACGTCCCCGTCCGGCTGAACACCAACGAGAACCCCTACCCGCTGCCCGAACCGCTGGTCGAGCGGATCGCGGAGCGGGTGCGGGAGGCCGCGCGGAACCTGAACCGCTACCCCGACCGGGACGCGGTCCAGCTCCGCACCGAACTGGCCGGCTACCTGACCAGGACCGGGCGCCACACCCTCGGCCCGGAGAACGTGTGGGCGGCCAACGGCTCCAACGAGGTCATCCAGCAGCTGCTGCAGACCTTCGGCGGGCCCGGCCGCACCGCGATCGGCTTCGAGCCGTCGTACTCGATGCACGCCCTGATCGCGCGCGGCACCGGGACCGGCTGGATCTCCGGGCCGCGCGGCGCGGACTTCACCATCGACCTGCCCGCCGCCGTGCACACCATCGGCCGGCACCGGCCCGACGTCGTCTTCATCACCACCCCCAACAACCCCACCGGCAACGCCGTCCCGCCCGAGACGGTCCTCGCGCTGTACGAGGCCGCGCAGGCGGCGAAGCCGTCCATCGTGATCGTGGACGAGGCGTACATCGAGTTCAGCCACGGCGACTCGCTGCTGCCGCTGCTGGCGGGCCGGCCGCATCTGGTGGTCTCGCGGACCATGTCCAAGGCGTTCGGCGCCGCCGGGCTGCGCCTCGGCTATCTGGCCGCCGGCCCCGCCGTGGTGGACGCCGTCCAGCTGGTCCGGCTGCCCTATCACCTGAGCGCCATCACCCAGGCGACCGCGCTGGCCGCGCTGGAGCACACCGACACGCTGCTCGGTTATGTCGAGCAGCTCAAGGCCGAGCGGGACCGTCTCGTCGCCGAACTGCGGGCGATCGGCTACGAGGTGACCGAGTCCGACGCCAACTTCGTGCAGTTCGGCCGCTTCGAGGACACCCACGCCGCGTGGCAGCGCATCCTCGACCACGGGGTGCTGGTCCGGGACAACGGCGTGCCTGGCCGGCTGCGGGTGTCCGCCGGAACCCCCGAAGAGAACGACGCGTTCCTCGACGCGGTACGGGACTTGAAGAAGGAGCTTGACGCATGAGCCGCACAGGACGCGTGCAGCGCACCACCAAGGAGACCTCGGTCCTCGTCGAGATCGGCCTCGACGGCACCGGCAAGACCGACATCGCCACCGGCGTCGGCTTCTACGACCACATGCTCGACCAGCTCGGCCGGCACGGACTGTTCGACCTGACCGTGAAGACCGACGGCGACCTGCACATCGACACCCACCACACCATCGAGGACACCGCCCTCGCGCTCGGTGCCGCCTTCAAGCAGGCGCTCGGCGACAAGGTGGGCATCTACCGCTTCGGCAACTGCACGGTCCCGCTGGACGAGTCCCTCGCCCAGGTCACCGTCGACCTCTCCGGCCGCCCCTACCTCGTGCACACCGAGCCCGAGAAGATGGCGCCGATGATCGGCGAGTACGACACCACGATGACCCGGCACATCCTGGAGTCCTTCGTCGCCCAGGCCCAGATCGCGCTGCACGTGCACGTGCCCTACGGGCGCAACGCGCACCACATCGTGGAGTGCCAGTTCAAGGCCCTCGCCCGCGCCCTGCGCTACGCCGCCGAGCGCGACCCGCGCGCGGCCGGCATCCTCCCCTCCACGAAGGGCGCGCTGTAAATCCCATGACCGGTCTGTCCACCGTCCTGATCGTCGTCGGCCTCTTCCTGGTCGGCGGCATCATCTCCTTCGTCAAGCAGAAGATGCCCACCAGCCTGATCGTGCTGCTCTCCATCGGCGCTGCCATGTGCCTGATCGCGGGCGTGATGCGGCTGGAGGTGTGGAGTTGAGCGACCAGAAGAAGGTCGTGGTCTTCGACTACGGCTTCGGCAACGTCCGTTCCGCCGAGCGCGCCCTCGCCCGCGTGGGCGCCGAGGTGGAGATCACCCGGGACTTCGACAGGGCGATGAACGCCGACGGCCTGCTGGTGCCCGGCGTCGGCGCGTTCGCCGCCTGCATGACCGGCCTGCGCGAGGCCCGCGGCGACTGGGTCGTCGACCGGCGCCTGGCGGGCGGCCGCCCCGTGCTGGGCATCTGCGTCGGCATGCAGATCCTGTTCGCGCGCGGCATCGAGCACGGCGTGGAGACCGAGGGCCTGGACGAGTGGCCCGGCACGGTCGGCCCGCTCCGGGCCGAGGTCGTGCCCCACATGGGCTGGAACACCGTCGACGCCCCGGCAGGATCGAGGCTGTTCGCGGGCCTTGACCCGGCCGACCGCTTCTACTTCGTCCACTCCTACGCCGTGCAGGACTGGGCCTTCGAGCAGCTCAACGCGGCCATGACCCCGCCCGCGGTGACCTGGTCGGCCCATGGCGGGCCGTTCGTGGCCGCCGTGGAGAACGGCGCCCTGTCCGCCACCCAGTTCCACCCCGAGAAGTCCGGCGACGCCGGTGCCCAGCTCCTCACCAACTGGATCGGAACCCTCTGAGACCATGGCCAAGCTCGAACTGCTCCCCGCCGTCGACGTCCGCGACGGCCAGGCCGTACGCCTCGTGCACGGCGAGTCCGGCTCCGAGACCTCCTACGGCTCCCCGCTGGAGGCAGCCCTCGCCTGGCAGCGCGCTGGCGCCGAGTGGCTCCATCTGGTCGACCTGGACGCCGCGTTCGGCACCGGCGACAACCGGGACCTGATCGCCGAGGTGGCCGGGGCCATGGACATCAAGGTGGAGCTGTCCGGGGGCATCCGCGACGACGACACCCTCGCCGCCGCCCTCGCCACCGGCTGCACCCGCGTCAACCTCGGCACCGCCGCGCTGGAGACCCCCGAGTGGGTCGCCAAGGTCATCGCCGAGTACGGCGACAAGATCGCGGTCGGCCTCGACGTACGCGGCACCACCCTCCGCGGCCGCGGCTGGACCCGCGACGGCGGCGACCTCTACGAGACCCTCGCCCGCCTGGACCAGGAGGGCTGCGCCCGCTATGTCGTCACCGACATCGCCAAGGACGGCACCCTGCGGGGCCCCAACCTGGAGCTGCTGAGAGACGTCTGCGCGGTCACCGACCGCCCGGTCGTCGCCTCCGGCGGCGTCTCCTCGCTGGACGACCTGCGCGCCATCGCCGGCCTGGTGCCGCTCGGCGTCGAGGGCTCCATCGTCGGCAAGGCGCTGTACGCCGAGGCGTTCACCCTGGAAGAGGCCCTCGCGGCGGTGTCCCGGTGAGCGACGTACGCCGGATCGGCACCGGCGCGCCCTGGGGGGACCAGTTCGGCTACTCCCGCGCGGTGGAACTTCCGAACGGGCTGGTGCTGGTCTCCGGCTGCACCTCCATCGTGGACGGGCAGATCGCCGGGGGCGGCCCCTACGAGCAGGCCGTCAACGCCTTCGGTGTCGCGCTGGCCGCGCTGGAGCAGGTGGGCCTCGGCCGGGACGACGTGGTGCGCACCCGTATGTACCTCACCCATGCCCGGGACGTGGAGGAGGTCGGGCGCGCGCACAAGGAGCTGTTCGACACCGTCCGGCCCGCCTCATCCATGATCATCGTCTCCGGTTTCGTGGACCCCAGCCTGGTGGTCGAGATCGAGGTGGAGGCGTTCCGAGGAGTGTCCGCATGACCCTGGCCGTACGAGTGATCCCCTGCCTGGACGTGGACGGCGGCCGGGTGGTCAAGGGCGTCAACTTCCAGAACCTGCGCGACGCGGGCGACCCGGTGGAGATGGCCAAGGTCTACGACGCCGAGGGCGCCGACGAACTGACCTTCCTGGACATCACCGCCTCCTCCGGCGACCGCGAGACCACCTACGACGTGGTGCGCCGCACCGCCGAGCAGGTCTTCATCCCGCTCACCGTCGGCGGCGGCGTCCGCACGGCCGAGGACGTGGACAAGCTGCTGCGGGCCGGCGCCGACAAGGTGGGCGTCAACACGGCCGCCATCGCCCGCCCCGACCTCATCCGTGAGATCGCCGAGCGGTTCGGCCGCCAGGTGCTGGTCCTCTCGGTGGACGCCCGCCGCACCCCGTCCGGCTCCTTCGAGGTCACCACCCACGGCGGCCGCACGGGCACCGGCATCGACGCCGTCGAGTGGGCGCACCGGGCCGCCGAGCTGGGCGCGGGCGAGATCCTGCTCAACTCGATGGACGCGGACGGCACCAGGGACGGCTACGACCTCGACATGCTCGCGGCCGTCCGCAGGCATGTCTCCGTCCCGGTGATCGCCTCCGGCGGTGCGGGCGCCCTCGCCCACTTCCCGCCCGCCGTGGAGGCCGGCGCCGACGCGGTCCTGGCCGCCTCCGTCTTCCACTTCGGCGACCTCCGCATCGGCGAGGTCAAGCAGACGCTGAGCGAGGCGGGCCACCCCGTCCGTGTCTGAACTGTCTGAACTGTCTGAACCCGCTTCCGCCACCGACACCGAGCTACGCCCGGCCGCCCCGACAGGCGACCGGGCGGCTCATCGTGACCCCGATGTGCTGCGCTGGCTGGGTGCGTACACCGCGTCCATGCTCGGGGACAACGTCTACTACATCGCGCTGTCCTGGGCCGCCGTGCGGGCGGGGAGCCCCGCGGAGGCCGGGGCCGTGACGGCGGCCGGTGCGGTGCCCAGGGCGTTGCTGCTGCTGGGGGGCGGGGTGATCGCGGACCGGTTCGGGCCGCGCCGGGTGGTGATCGGGAGCGACGCCGTGCGGTGCGCGGCCGTGCTCGCCGTCGCCGCGCTGCTCCTCGTCAGCACGCCCGGACTGTGGCCGCTCGCCGCGCTGGCGCTGGTCTTCGGGACCGTCGACGCCGTCTTCATGCCGGCCGTGGGCGCGCTCCCGGCCCGCATCACCGCACCGGGCCAGCTGGCCCGCGTCCAGGGCCTGCGCGGGCTCGCCATCCGGATCGCCGGTGTGGTCGGCGCCCCGCTCGGCGGGCTCGGCGTGGCGACGGGCGGCGCGGCCGCCGCGTTCGGGCTGGCCGGACTGCTCATCGCGGTCTCGCTGCCCCTGCTGATGACGGTCCGGATCAGGCCGCTCCCGACCGAGGAGGCCGCCCGGGAGGCGGGTACCGCCTGGGCCGACCTCACGGACGGACTGCGGCACGTCCGCCGCCATCGCGTCCTCGGCCCGCTGATGCTCGCCATCGCGCTGGGCGACTTCGGCTTCGTCGGCCCGCTCAACGTGGGCCTCACCCTGCTCGCCGACCGGCGCGGCTGGGGCGCCTCCGGCATGGGCTGGGTGCTCGCCGGGTTCGGCGTCGGCGCGGGCGCGGTCTCGCTGCTGCTCGCCGCGCGCGGCCGGTTGCCGCGCGCCGGGCTCACCGCCGCCTGCTCGATCCTCGCGGGGTCCGTCGCCATCGGCGCTCTCGCCTACGTGCCTGCGCTCCCCGCAGCGGTCGGCGTCGCCCTGCTGGTCGGGCTGCTCGCCGGGCTCAGCGGCGCGATGTGCGGGGCGCTGCTCCAGACCCAGGCCGACCCCGCCTACCTGGGCCGGATCACCGCCGTCGCCAGTCTGGTCAGTCTCGGTCTCGCCCCGCTGAGCATGCCGTTCGCGGCCGCCGCGATCGGCGCCTTCGGGCTCGGGCCGGTGTTCGTGGCCAGCGCCGCGGTGTGCGGGCTGGGCGGGGTCGTCGTGCTGTGCTTCCCGCACCTCAGGCGGGCCGAGCTGCCCGGCTGAGGCGCGGGCAGGGCCTCCGGCACCTCGGGCGGACCCGCCCGGCACCTCGGGCGGGCCGCGCGGCGCTCAGTGCAGCCGCTGGGTCAGCTGCACCAGATTGCCCACCGTGTCGTCGAATACGGCCGCCAGCACCGGCCCCTGCTCCTGCGGGGGATGGGTGAAGCGGACACCGGCGGCACGCAGCCGCTCGTACTCCACCCGCATGTCGTCCACCTCGAACACGATGGTCGGCAGGCCCGCGTCGTACAGCGCGGTGCGGTACGGCTCGGCGATGGGGCCCCCGCCGGGCTCCAGCAGCAGCTGGAGGTCCGGCTGGGCGCCCTCGGGTGCTCCCACCGTCACGAACAGCACGCCGTCACCGAGGTCCAGGTGCAGCCGGGTCTCGAACCCCAGCACCCGCGTGTAGAAGGTGTGCGCCCGCACCACGTCGTCCACGTACACCCCGGTCATGGCGACCTTGATCATCGCGGCTCCCGGCCGGTCAGAGGCCCAGCTGACGGGAGTCGTGCAGGGTGGTGATCGCGTCCGCGTCACCCTCCAGCGCCACCTTGGCCGCGTCCTGCCGCCCGTAGACGAACAGCAGCAGCTCGGAGGGCTCGCCGGTCGCCGTGACCACGGGGGTGCCCCGGTGCGCCACCACCGTGCGGCCGTCCGGGCGGCGCAGCACCAGACCGGTCGGCGCGTGCCGCCCGGTCATCCGGGCCGTGCGCTCCAGCCGCGACCACAGCAGGTCCTGGAACACCGGGTCCAGCTCGCGCGGACTCCACTCCGGCTGGGCGCGGCGCACGTCCTCGGCGTGGATGTAGAACTCGACGATGTTGGCCGCCTCGTCCACCTGCTTCAGCCGGAACGGGGAGAACTTCGGCGGACCGGTGCGGACGAGCTGGATCAGTTCGTCATGGGGCTTGGCCGTGTACTCGTCCATCACCCGGTCCAGCCGGGAGGCCAGCGGCTTGGCGAGCATCCCGGCCGCCGCGTCGGGGCGCCGTTCGCGCACCACCACGTGCGCGGCGAGATCACGGGTCGTCCAGCCCTCGCAGAGGGTCGGTGCGTCCGGGCCGGCGGTTTCCAAGAGGTCTGCTAGCAGGAGCCGTTCACGCTTGGCGAAGGTCGACATGGCTTCAGCCTACGGCCACCCGCGCGGACCACGCAGCGGACACGGACCTTGACCCCGACCGCCGCACGGCACAATGGCGTCCATGACCCGTACGACCGGCAGCCCCCGTCCCAGCGGCCTCGATCCCGAGATCGCCGCCCGCCTCAAGCGCGACCCGGACGGCCTCGTCCCCGCCGTGGCCCAGCAGTACGACACCGGCGAGGTGCTGATGCTCGGCTGGATGGACGACGAGGCACTGCACCGCACGCTGACCACCGGCCGCTGCACGTACTGGTCCCGCAGCCGCCGGGAGTACTGGGTCAAGGGCGACACCTCCGGGCACGTCCAGCTGGTCAGATCGGTCGCGCTGGACTGCGACGCCGACACCCTGCTGGTCAAGGTCGACCAGACGGGCGCCGCCTGCCACACCGGCGACCGCACCTGCTTCGACGCCGACGTGCTGCTCAAGGAGGAGGACCGGTGAACGCCATGGACCTCGACACCTTCCGCAAACTGGCCGCCGACCGGCGTGTCGTCCCGGTCACCCGCAAGCTCCTCGCCGACGGCGACACCCCCGTCGCCCTCTACCGCAAGCTCGCCGCCGAACGCCCCGGCACCTTCCTGCTGGAGTCCGCCGAGAACGGCCGCACGGCGTTCCAGTGGTCCCGGTACTCCTTCGTCGGCGTCCGCTCGGCGGGCACCCTGACCGCCCGCGACGGCGAGGCCCACTGGCTCGGCACCCCACCGGTCGGGGTCCCCACCGACGGCGACCCGCTCGCCGCCCTGCGTGCCACCCTCCAGGCCCTGCACACCCCGCACCAGGAGGGCCTGCCGCCCTTCACCGGCGGCATGGTCGGCTACCTCGGCTACGACATCGTCCGCCGCCTGGAGAAGATCGGCCCCGGCGAGCGCGACGACCTGAAGCTGCCCGAGCTGACCATGCTCCTGACCAGCGACCTCGCCGTGATGGACCACTGGGAGGGCTCGGTCCTGCTGATCGCCAACGCGATCAACCACAACGACCTGGAAACCGGCGTGGACGAGGCGTACGCCGACGCGATGGCCCGGCTCGACGCCATGGAGGCCGACCTCGCCCGTCCGGTCGCCCAGCCCCCGGCCCTGCTGCCGCCCTCCGAGCTGCCCGAGTACACCGCGCTGTGGGGCGGCCCCGACTTCCGGGAGGCCGTGGAGGACGTCAAGGAGCGCATCCGCGCGGGCGAGGCGTTCCAGGTCGTGCCCTCCCAGCGCTTCGAGACCCCGGTCACGGCGAGCGCGCTGGACGTGTACCGGGTGCTGCGGGCCACCAACCCGTCCCCGTACATGTACCTGTTCCGCTTCGACGGGTTCGACGTCGTCGGCTCCTCGCCGGAGGCGCTGGTCAAGGTCGAGGACGGGCGCGCCATGGTGCACCCCATCGCCGGCACCCGGCACCGGGGCGCCACCCCGCAGGAGGACCAGGCGCTCGCCGACGAGCTGCTCGCGGACCCCAAGGAGCGCGCCGAGCACCTGATGCTGGTCGACCTCGGCCGCAACGACCTCGGCCGGGTCTGCGAACCCGGCTCGGTGGAGGTCGTCGACTTCATGTCGATCGAGCGCTACTCGCACGTCATGCACATCGTGTCCACCGTCACCGGCGAGATCGCCGGCGGCCGCACCGCCTTCGACGTGCTCACCGCCTGCTTCCCGGCGGGCACCCTCTCCGGCGCCCCCAAGCCCCGCGCGATGCAGATCATCGACGAACTCGAGCCCTCCCGGCGCGGCCTGTACGGCGGCTGCGTCGGCTACCTCGACTTCGCTGGCGACTCCGACACCGCCATCGCCATCCGCACCGCCCTGCTGCGCGACGGCACGGCGTACGTGCAGGCGGGCGCCGGGATCGTCGCGGACTCCGACCCGGTCGCGGAGGACCAGGAGTGCCGCAACAAGGCGGCAGCCGTGCTGCGCGCCGTCCACACCGCCAACCGGCTGGGCACGGTGTGACGCGTTCGCGGAAACCCCGGACGACACTTCGTCCGGGGTTCAGGCGATAGTGGAGTACGTGACTGCCGTACCGCACCCCCGTTCCGAAGCCGCCGTGCCCGCCCGCTCCGGCCGGCGCAGCCTCGCCGTCGCCCTGCTGTCCGGCGCGCTCGGCGCGGCCGTGGCGCTGCTGGCGACCCGGCAGCGCTGGGCCGAGGGGACCGCGACGGTCGCCGGCGGCGACTTCCCGCTGACCGCCACGGGCAGCGATGTCACCGGTGTCCCGGCCGCCCTCGCCGTCGTGGGCCTCGCCGCGATGGTCGCCGTGTTCGCGGTGCGCCGGGCGGGCCGGTTCGCCGTCGCCGCGCTGCTCGCGCTCTCCGGCGCGGGCATCGTCACGGCCGCCCTCGCCGGGGTGGCCGACGGCTCCGCGCTGGACGAGAAGGCGGCCGCCGCCACCGGCGACACCTCGGCCACCGTCCAGGCCCTCAGCCACACCGCCTGGCCCTACGCGGCCGCGGCCGGAGGCGTGCTGATCCTGCTCGCCGGGCTGCTCGCGCTGCGCTACGGCCCCCGCTGGCCCGCGATGTCCGGCCGCTACGAGCGCGGCACGGAGCGCCCCCGGCGTGCCGCGCGCCCGGTCGACCCGGAACGTCCCGAGGAGATCTGGAAGGCCCTGGACCGGGGCGAGGACCCCACCGGCGCCTGAACCTCCGCCCAAGTGTGGGCAACGAGACTCCCACCCCCGTCCCGTACGCCCATGGGCGTACGGGACAATGGACCGCGAGCGACCCGGCTCTGACAGTGACGGGCGGGCTCGGACCGTACGACCCGTACGACCTGTACGGCAGGTACTCGACACGTACACAGCAACGAGGAGCAAGTCATGGCGGGCAGCAGCCACGGTCACACCCCGGCCGCCTGGACCGGTGTCATCATCGCCTTCATCGGTTTCTGCGTCTCGGGCGCCTTCATCGTGATGGCCCAGCCCGTCGGCTTCTGGGCCGGTCTGGTGATCGTGGCCCTCGGTGGCGTCGCGGGCTGGATCATGCGCTCCATGGGCCTCGGCATGCCGAAGGCGCACACCGCCCCGGTCCGCGTGGTCGCGCCGGCCACCCCGGAGCCGGTCGGCGCGGAGAGCTGAGCGCCTCGCCTCGAAGGGGCGCCCCCGGTGCGGGACCAGCATGGAGGCGGACTTCTCGCCGAGCAGGAACTCCAT
>NZ_JBHXLV010000173.1:0-13876 GCF_042721685.1 Streptomyces sp. NPDC058459
GCCTACGGCGGCGCCGACCTCGGCGAGGTCCTGGTCACCTGCCGACGGATCCCGGAGGGGGATGAGGAGTCCTGGTCCGCCCAGTGGGCCGCGACGGCGGCGCGCGTCGAGCGCATTGGCCGGGACGCGTTGGCCTCCGGCCACCAGGTCAGCGCCCGGGAGGCGCTGCTGCGCGCGTCCAACTACTACCGGACCGCCGACTTCTATCGCCGCGAGAATCCGGCCGCCGACGCCGAATCGGCGCGGCTCGCCCGGGCGTCACAGCAGACGTTCGCCGACGCCGTCGCCCTGCTCGACACCCCGGTCCGCGCCCTGCGCGTCCCCTACCAGGACACCACGCTGCCCGGCTACCTCTTCCTCGTCGACGACTCCGGCGCCGCGCGCCCGACAGTCGTCTACCACGGCGGGTACGACTCCACGCTTGAGGAGGACTACCTGGCGCTGGCCGCGGGGGCGCTGCGGCGCGGATACAACGTCATCGCGTTCGACGGCCCCGGCCAGGGCGCCAACGTCCGCGAGCAGGGCCTGCACTTCCGGCCGGACTGGGAGGCCGTGGTCACCCCGGTCGTCGACTTCGCTCTCACCGTGCCCGAGGTGGACTCCGAGCGGCTGGTACTGATCGGCACGAGTTTCGGCGGCCTCCTCGCCGCGAGGGCGGCCGCCTTCGAGCACCGGATCGCCGCGTGCGTGCTACATGACGGCGTCTACGACTTCCACGCGGTCGTCGCCGCGTCCGTCGACCTCTCCGCGGCTACGGTACCCGGCCGCATGGAGGCGTTGATGGCACAGAGCACTATGCTGCGGTGGAGTGTGCGCAATGGCCGGTGGACCTTCGGTGTGGCCGACGAACAGGCGCTCGCCAAGGCGACCGAGGCGTACACGCTGGCGGGTATCGCCGACCGGATCACCTGCCCGACGCTCGTGCTCGAAGCCGAGAACGACCAGTTCTTCAAAGGGCAGCCGCAACAGGTGTTCGACGAGCTGGCGTGCCAGAAGGAGCTGATCGTCTTCCGTGAGGACGAAGGCGCCGGCGAGCACTGCCACGAGGGCGCGATATCCCTGTTCCACCAGCGCACCTTCGACTGGCTGGACACCGTACTCGCCAGCTGAACCCACCGGGACGGCCGTCACGGCGCCAAGCGCCGGCCTCACCGGACCGTGCGCCCTGCATTCCGCCGGTACGCCCCGCCTTAACCTCGCAGCGGGCGCACAGCGGTCACCAGTACTTTTGGACGGCCGCAAGGTTGGCTGATTTCCGCCTGTCGTGCACTGGCGAGTCTGCCTGCTAGATGGTGATAGTTGTCTCGTCATCGTTGAGGTCGTCGATGGTGAGGCGGGCGATCGGCTGACGGGTGGTGCATAGAGCCGCCCCGGAACATCGGCGATCCCGCGCTCGGCCAGATCGCGGGTGATGCGGCGGACGCCTCACCGCAGATCTGCGTCGGTTGGTAGATCACGACCTCGACTTCGACAGGCGTCGCCGACGGCGAGGAGTAGCGCCGCGCGGCCGGTCCGTTCGGCCCGCCCCTTGCCAAACCTCCTCAGTCACGTGGGCTTCGACTGCCGCGAAATTCCGTACCGTTGGGCGACCTCGGCCGCGTGAGCACCGTCCTCCCCCCGGTTCCCGGCTGGTCGGCCCTCCTCACTCTCGAAGTGCATCGACGCCGCCGTCGCCCAGCTCAGCGCCGAGGCGCCCCTGCGGCTGCGGTGTGGTTCGGGTCGCTTCCGAGCGTGGTGGCGAGCAGTTCCGCAGCCTCGATGACCCGGCGCTCGGAGTCGAAGAGCTTCATGGAGACCATGGCGCCGACCCCAGATCGGCCCGGCCGGACTCCTCGACACAATCCTTGACAGGCCCCGCACGGGCATCACTCGCAGCTGATCGTGCTCACGGACGGCCCGGCGGCTGACGGAGGTCGCGCACTTCCAGCGCTGCGGGAGGCGCGACACCGCCCTTCCCCCTCGGCGCTGCCGTGGCCGCCGCCGTCCGGCTCGCTCCGTCTATCACATGGGGTGATGCTCAGGGCTGCAATTGGGGCTCATGCTCCGCGAGGGTGCCTGGCAGTCAATTCTGGGGTGAGAAGACCGAACGTGAGGCGAGGGCGTTGACCCGACCTCGCCCCGGTCGGGTACGTAGCGGCCGTCGTCGGGGTGGTGCCGGTAGGGGGGAGAGCTGTGGTCAGCCACTGAAGCGCCCGGAGTCTTCCCGGCGCAGGCAACGATGCCAGCGCGTCGTACGCGGACCTCATCGCATCAAGCTCGGGGGTCATCACGTCAGTCCTTCCTTCAGAAGAAAAGTGCAAGACCTACCAAATCAGATCAGTGTCGCAGGTATGTCGCACGGGCCTGTGACGGGCGCGGCGCCCCGGAGTCACGAGAGCGGCATCCCGCCGGGCAGCGTTCGGCCAGGGCGTGAGCGTACGGATTGACCCCACCCACGAGATCGGGATCACCGCGCGCCAGGACTACGGCACCCGCCTCACAGCCGCGCTTCGGCTGCCATGCCGCTCGGCGGGCGGGCGGTGCGGTAGCCGGGCGGCGGGGGTCTACGGCCGACCGGTCGTCAGCAGCTCGTGGATCTGCCGGGCGTGCGGGATGTCAAGGTGGGCGACGGCTTCGCGGGCGAGGTCGCGGCAGCGGCGGCGGACGCGGGCGGAGTCCAGTGCGGTGCCGAGCGCGCTGGTCGGCGGCGGCGGCCGGCGGGCCGGCGGCGTCGCGGGCGTGCGCGGCGGTGTCGGTCTCGCGGGCGGGGAAGAGCAGGGCCTCACCGAGGGTGGAGGAGAGTTCGGCCTCGTCGAGGCAGGAGACGAAGGCGGGGGCCGGATCGGCGCGGCTCTTGGTGAAGATCTCCTGGGCGAGGTGGACGGCTGCAGGGCGTCGCGGGGCAGGCCGAGGAGGGCGGCGAAGCGGGCGTCGAGAGTGTGGAGTCCTGCGTGCAGGACGGGGCTGGCGTGTTGCGGGCTCCGTAGGGGGCCAGGGCGATGCAGCCGCGGGCGAGTTGGGGGTGGCCGACACAGCCCAAGACGCGGGCGAGGCATGCAGCAGGTGAGCGGCGAGATCGAGGTCCCCGCTCTCGCGTGCCGCGTGCACGGCGGGGGCGAGGTGGTTGACTGCCGCCGGGTAGGCCGCGGAGTTGTGGGTGGCCCGGCCGACGACTCCGGCGAGGTCGCGGAACAGACTGCGGCCGGCTCGGTGTAGGTGCCGTCCTTGATCGCGCTGTTGGAGGCGGCCAGGTGCGCGGCGGTCACGTAGAGCATGCTGTCGCCGCCGTGGGAGTTGTCCATCTGCCGCAGGGCAGTGGTGTGGGCGGCGATGCGTTCCGTATTGGCGCGGCCGAGACGCCCCTCGGGAGCGGCGGCGGGCAACGGGCGGGGGCTGCTCCCGGAGCAGGATTCCAGCGCTGTGGCGAAACAGGTCAGCCGCATGCCGTCCGCATCCGTGAGCCGCAACTGGGCCCCGGGGTGCGGCCCTTCCTTGCGGACGATCAGCTTTCCCAGTTGCATGTCCATCCGGCCCCGTGCGATCAGCACGGCGGGCGTATGCGTCGGGCGCAGCCCAGAACGGCGGATACTCTCCGAGGCGTCCTCAGGGACAGCGCGCGCTTGGACACAGTGATGACGGAGGGACCGCAGCACCTCGGACTGTTCTTCCGAGTCGAGGGCGTCGAACCACTCGATGCCTTCAGATATGGGACGCAGCCCCCGAGCGAGTTCGTTGAGCAGGACGTCCCGTTCCGTCACGACTGCCCCCAGGAGATCAGGCGGCACTCAGCCGCGATGCCGCGGCGGATCCCCATCCGCCCTCGTCAGAGGGTGTGCCCACACTCGCGAGTGGGGACGAGGACTCCGTCGCCGAGGTCACCGCTGCCCGGCCCTCGGCCGGGGCCTGGGCAGCTCCCGCAGGGTCACTGGACCAGGGCGAAGTGCGGGTGTTCCGGGGACACGGGGCACGCGTACAGCTGGAGGTCGTATCCGTCCGCGATCTGGACCTTGGTCGGCTGTTCAGGGTAGGGGTTGAGGACGGATTCCGAGACGCCTCGGTCCTCGTAGGGGATCCAGGACTTGCTCGTCTCGCCCCATTCGGCCGAGGCGATGGTCAGCAGCGGATCCATCGCGGTGCCGCAAGCACCGCAGAGCCGGGGGTGCGGATCGGCCAGGCCCCAGCGGGTCCAGCCGCCGGCCTTCCAGCCGGGTGCGATGGACAGGGAGCCGTTGTAGACGTCCTCCGGGGTGGGTTCGTCTTCATCTGGCTCCGCGTCCACCTGCCAGGTGCGGCAGTTCTCCACCTGCCGCCGTACCTCGTGCTCCAGGTCCGCCGAGTGCGGGTACTCCGTCACCTGCTCGGGAGAGAGCAGGCACGGCTGCGGAAGATAGGAGGGGAACTGGACCACGGAAGGCTCGGGTGGTGTGGTGAGCACATCGGTGACCGAGCCAGCGGTTCGCCAGAACACCGCGGTCTTGGGCAGCGCGGGGTGGTCGAAGGGGCACCACAGCACCTGGAGCAGGTCGGTCGAGCCCGGCGGGCGCAGCGTCGGGACGTCGCGCAGGTGGATCTGGGCCACGGGAACCATCGGGATCGGCCCGTCGGGCCAGGGGCGGCCCGCGCCGGCTCGCTGGAAGTCGGCCAGTTCCTCGGGCGTGTACCGGAGGGACCCGGGGTCGCCGTCCGCCCGGCGGACCGCGGCTTCAAGGATGCGTCGCTGCAACCGGACGTCATCGGGCGACGGCGCCGGATTGTGCTGGTCCCATACGTGCGGACCATCGCAGTGCGGCCATGGCTCGGTGGCCGGCCAGAGCAGCGGGCCACCGACCGAGCTCTCCTGCGTCGACGGCGACCCGGCCCGGGGGTGCAGCCGGGTCGCCCTACGGGCCATGGGAGCCAGCTGGGGCAGCGCCGTCGTGACGTCGAACGGCCGCGGCGGACTGGTGCGTGTCATGCCGGCTCCTTCTGGTGGGTGTGTGACGCGGTCAGTTGCCGAGGTTGTGTTCGCCGGTGCTGCCTCGGGTGTTGGGGACGAACTCGTGGTCGACCAGTGTCTGGGTCGTGCCGTTGGCTCGCTGGATCGTAGCGGTCATCTCGACGCTCAACGGTATGGTGCTGGTGGCGTCCTTATAGCGGGGGATGACCTCGTAGAACACCGCGTCGTTCGCCCCGAAGGCGGGGTTGTTCTTGACAGTGTTCGCGATGGTGCTCTCGTGGGTGCGCATGCTGGGTGTGCCCGTGTTGAGCCCCACCTGCCAGCACGGGACCAGGTTGTTCCGGTCGATCACCCTCGTGCCCTTGCCCCCCAGAACGTTGGCGATCAGGTGGCAACGGGAGATTTCCAGGGGGGGCAGGTTGTTCGTGGTGGCGTAGAGGCGGGCGTCGTACCAGCCGGTGATGTCGTTCGCGGCCTCGGTGCCCTCCTTCGGGTCTTTGCCCACGCAGGCCTGCGCCACTCCGGGCCGCTCGCCGGGTCCCTGCGGCGCGGTGGTTTTGTTGATGTTGTCGACGGCCACCCCGGTGTAGCGGACCCAGCCGGCGCCCGCGGGGAACGACCGGGCCGGCGGGTCCTGGAGGCAGGTCGCCTGCGGCTGGGCGGACGGCGCGGTGATGTTCAGGTCGAACTGCTCCGCGTCCAGGATGCGCTGGGCGGCGAAGCCTTCGGCGAGCTTCTTCTCCGCGGCGTCGAGGTCCGCAGCGGGTACGTGCCCGCGCGCGCACTTCTTCCGCGTGTCGATGCCGGATGTGGTGGCGGAGCCGTCGTAGAAGTCCCAGCCCCTGCTGCTGTAGTTGGGGATGATGTCCGTGCACTGGACGCCGCTCTTGCCGCCCTCGAGTGCGGCGGCGAACGGGAATTCCCCGCAGGTGTCGGTGGCGACGACGCTGTCTTGCGCCTGGAAGGGATTGGTCCCGCCGGCGCAGGTGGTGTTTTTGCGGTCGGTGATGCCGGACTTCGACCGGGTGAGCGGCTTCTTGAAGCCCCAGCCGTCCGAGAGGTTCCTCTGCGCCCAGTGGTAGGTGGCCGCCGCGGCCCCCTGGCCCGAGGACGAGACAGGCTCGGCGCTCATGTCCACCGCTGCCATGACGCTGGGCACAACGCAGCCAGGGGAGGCCGTGCCGCCGGCGGTGGTGTCTCTGACGGCGTCGTCGCAGCGGATCTTGCGGGGGTTGCTCCACGACGCGTTCGGGTCGGTCGCCTGCGCACCGGGCGTGGTGACGTACATCGTGTAGGACGTGGTGAAGTCGAGCTGCTGATCTGCGGCCGGCGTGGAGGCGTAGAAGACGTCACCGTTGACGGACTGCCCCACGGTCAGGTTCGCGCCGAACCAAGGTGCCGTTTTGGTGGCCTTGCAGCCGGTTGTGCAGGCGGCTCGGAATTTGGCGCTGAGCGTGGTGACCTGACCGGCGGCGCGGGTCATTGTGGTGGTGACTTGCTCGTTCCACGTCGTGCCCTGCGCGGGGAGGGATGCGCTGGTCGAGATCTCCAGCGTGCCGGAGCCGATCTCCCTGCCGTTCGAGTCGCGCAGTGTGTAGAGAACCTCCACCCCGCGCACGCAGTACTGGAACCGCTCGTACGTGTAGACGCCGGGCGCCGCGAGGGTACAGCCGCCGGTGCCGGCGGCCAGAGCCCGAGTTGAGGGCGCGGACTGCGCCGACTTGGCGGTTGTCGCGGTGCGTGCCGGTGTGGGAGCGGCGCGGCGGACGGTGACGCAGGCTTGGGTGGCGCCGGACTTGCGTGCCTTGGAGCCGTCGGCCGTGGGCCGGCAGCGCTCGCCCGAAGCGGTCGGCAGAGGGCTGGTCTCCTGTGGCTTCGACTTCAGGGGCAGGTCGGCAAGGTTCAGCCTGGCTGCCTGTCGGGTCTGTGCCGGGTCGGGGGCTGCGGGGCTCATGCCGGTCGTGGAAAGCCCCACGGCGGCGGCTATCAGGAAGGGTATGACGGTTCTGCGGACATGCCGAAGACATGTGGGTGGCCTCATGGACATCCTTTGGCGTGTCGGGCTTGGGATCTGCTGGAGCGTGCGCGCAGGGACGTGACGGTGTGAGGTAGTGGTGGCGGCTGTGCCTGTGGTGAAGGCCGGCCCGTACCACGGGTTCGGTTCACCGCAGGTGCGCGGTGTTCACGGGACAGGCCCCTGCGGCGGGGGCCCGGCCGCAGCTCGTCCGCGGTGTGCCGGACGGTCGCAGCCATGTCGGCCGGGGTGGAGGGTGGCTGGTGTCACACGCCGCCGGCGATCTGGCCGATGCCGTTCCACCCGTTGACGTCGCCGCTGCCGAGCCAGGCGCTGTAGGCGGTGCTGGTGCCAGTGCCGCGCAGCAGGAAGTCCGTGTGGAGGTCACCGTTGAAGTCGGCGAAGTGGACTCGGGCGTGTTCGGTGGTCACGCCTGAGGCGACCTGACCGACGGTGGTCCAGCCGCCGCCTGTGTCGCCGTCCTTGTTGATCCAGATGTTGACGGAGCCGTTGGGGTTGATGACCCAGTAGTCGGCCTTGCCGTCGCCGTCGTAGTCGGCGAGACGTACGCGCGAGCGGTCGGTGGTGCTGCCGGTGGCCACCCGGCCGACGGTTGCCCAGGCGTTGGGGCCGCGGTTCAGACAGACGCTGACGTTGCCGTTCGCGGCGATGCTGATGTAGTCGGGCTTGCCGTCGCCGTCCCAGTCGGCGAAGCGGACCTGGTCGGCGCCGCCGACCTCGTGCGCCGCGGCGGAGCGCCGCGGTTCGGTGGTCTTGGATATCCACTGGACGAGGTCGTCGGTGCGTGCGGCGATGGCGCCGGTGCGGGTCTCCGCGGACGGGGTGCCGAGGCAGCCGCCCTGCCAGGAGCGGCTGTTGACGCCGATGAGTTCACCCGCGGCGTTCAGCAGGGGGGATCCGGTGTCGCCCTTGCAGATGGCGTCGGTTCCCTTGCCCGTGATGGCCAGAGTGGTGGCGGCCGTGGAGCCGAGGGTGAAGGTGCCGGTGTGGAGCTTGTCCGGAACCCATTCGGTCTTCGTTCGGCCGAAGCCGGCGGAGTTGAGGTCGGCCCCGGCGGCCGGGGCCGAGGTGGAGACCTTGGCGGTGGCTGCGCCTCTGGCAGGCAGCATGAGTCGGGCCAGGACCAGGTCGCGGTCGGCATGGGGAGCGAGTTCGGTGACTTCGCGTGTCTCGCCGTCGGCCAGGGTGACGGTGGCCGGAAGGCCGGGCTTGCCTGCGGGGACCGGCTGGCCGGGGACGGTGGCGAAGCAGCTGGCGGCGGTGGCGACCCACCACTCGTCCACCAGGGTGGCGGTGCAGGTGCGGCTGTTCGCCTCGTCGCCGATGTTCAGCCTGACCACGGAGGCGTACTGGCCGGCTGAGGCTTCGGGGCCGGTAGCGGCGTGTGCCGGGGGGACGGTGGCGAGGCCGGTGGTGACTGCGGTCGCGGTCACCACGAGGCCGGTCAGCCTTGCCTGGCGGCGGCGGGCAAACGACATGTGGAACCTCCTTGGTGGCAGGGGTGGGTGCGCGAGGGTGCCTGCAGGTCCGGGCTGGAGCTGTCTTCCAGCTGGTGGTTGCGACTCCGGGCGCCCCTGGGCCCGTTGCGGCGTGCCCCGCCCTCGGCCTGGTTGTCGTCCAGGTGGGGGGTGGGGCCGGTCTGCTGGGCTGCTACTTGGTGGTCGCGGTGATGTCGGCCGTGCCGGTGAGACTGCCGGGCAGTTCCTTCCACGGGGTCCACGTGCCGGTGCCGCTCACGAGCGTGGAGCCGTCGACGTTGCCGGAGGCACCGACCGTGTAGACGTGGACGTTCTTGCCTGACGGGGTGCTGGTCACGCGGGTGAGGCCGGCGCCGCCGGCGTCGGTCCACGCGGCGTTCCAGTGGCCGGCGTTGTAGTTGCCGTACTGGGTCCAGAGACCGCCGTTCCCGCCGACGATCTGGAGCTCGGTGTTGTTGCCGACGAGGCTCGCGGCGATGTCCTTGACGCTCGACGCGCCGCCGGGGAGCTCGCCCCAGCCGGTCCACGCACCGTTCTGGGTGTTGAGGTCACGGCCGTAGACCCGGCCGTCAGCGACGGCGTACAGGCGCACCGTCGTACCCGCGGCGATGCTGGTCAGGCCGGTGAGGCCGGAGGAGGGGACGTCGGCCCAGGCGGTGTTCCAGCGGCCCGCGTTGTAGTCGCCGACCTGGGTGTGGAGCGAACCGCCCGAGCCGGCGATCTGGAGGTAGACGACGTTGTTGACGATCGCGGCGGTGATGTCCTTGGCGCCCGCGGCGCCACCGGGGATCTCGCCCCAGCCCGACCACTGGCCCGTGCGGGTGTTCAGGTCACGGCCGTACACCTTGCCGCCGGCGACGCCGTACGCGCGCAGGTACTCGCCGGAACGCACACTCGTCACACGGGTGATGTCCTGGCCATCGACTTTGCCCCAGGCCTGCTCATACTCCCCGTAGCCAAGGTCGCCGGACTGGCTCCACATAGTTCCGCCACCGCCGGCCAGCACTGACACGTGCGCGCTGTTGCGGGGGGCGGTGACCTGGTCGATCCACTGGCCGACGTTGTCGGTGCGGGCGGCCACGGCTCCGGTTCGGGTCTCGGTGGCCGGGGTGCCGAGACAGCCGCCCTGCCAGGAAAGGCTGTTGATGCCCACCAGTTCGCCTGCGGTGTTGAGAAGCGGGCCGCCGGTGTCGCCCTTGCACAGGACGTCGGTGCCCTTGCCCGTGGTGACCAGCGTCGTGGCGGCGGTGCTGTCGGCGGTGAAGGCACCGGTGTGGAGCTTGCCGGGAACCCAGTCTGTTTTCGTACGGCCGAAGCCTGCCGCGGTCAGGTCGGTGCCGGCTGCGGGGGTGGTGGTGGCCCGCTTGACGGGGGTGATCGTAGTAACGGGCGTGGCCAGGCGGGCCAGGACCAGGTCGCGGTCGGCGGCGCTGGCGGAGACCTCGACGATCTCCCGGGTCTGGCCGCCGGTGAAGGTTGCGGTGGCCTTCAGGACTGGCTGTCCGGCCGTGATCGCTCGACCGGGCGTGGCGGCCAGGCATGCGGCGGCGGTCAGCATCCACCGGACGTCGACCAGTGTGGCGGTGCAGGCGCGGCTGTTGCCGTCGTCGCCGATGGTCAGGGTCGCGGTGTACGCGTACTGGCCGGCAGGGGCTTCGGGGCCCGCCAGGGCATGGGCGGACCCGGCCGGGATCATGCCCCCGGCGACGGCGGCGGCGGTGACGAGCAGGGATGTCATCCGCATCGGGCACGAACGGGTGTCAGTCATGGGTTTTCCTTCATGGTGCGCGCCACAACTGCGTTGCCCGTGTCCGTGGGGTCGGGGGCGTCACGGACACGGGTGGCGCCTGGGCTAGAGGGTGCCGGTGATGGCGATGGCGCCGGGGGTGCCGGCAACGCCCTGGGGGGTGACCTCGGTGGTGGGGGCCCAGGTGCGGTCGGTGCGGCGGATGGTATGCAGCACCTTGTTGTCGGCGGTGGTGACGGCCAGCTGGAGTTCGCCGTCGACGGTGGCCGCGGAGAGGGACTTGGCCGTGACTGCGCCAAGGACGCCCTTGAGGTCGCCGAGCAGGGTCCAGGTGCCGTTGCCGTTGCGGATGGCGTGGTACTGGCGGGTGTTGTTGTCGGTGGCGACGACGATGTGGGCGTCGCTGCCGGCTCCGGCCATGCTGACGGCCGTGATGGGGCCGGTGGTGGAACCGGTGGCCGCGCCGACGTCGCCCCACTTGGTCCAGTTGCCGGTGGTGTTGCGGACGGTGTGGTACGCCTTGCCGCCGCTGAGGGCAGCGACCTGGAGCTGGCCCGCGACGCTGGCGGTGGCGGCGGCGGTGACCCTGCCGATCGGGCCGGCGGCGCCGGCGACGTCACCGAAGGGGGTCCAGCGGCCGTTGGCCGTGCGGACGGTGTGGAAGATCTTGCCGTCGGCGACGGCGACGACGTGGAGGTCATTGCCGATGGAGACAGCGGAGACCTGCGTGAGGTTGCCGAGGCTGCCGGCGGTCGCGCCCACGTCCCCGAAGGAGCCCCAGGTGCCGTCCGCCTTGCGGATGGTGTGGAACAGGCGGGCGTTGTTGCTGATGGCCAGGACGTGGGTGTCGCCGTTGATGCCGGCGGCGGCAGCGGTGCGGATGCCGCCGATGTCGCCCGCCTTGGTCTGGACGTCGGTGAAGCCCGTCCAGTCGCCACCGGCCAGACGGATGCCCTGGTACAGGGTGGTGCCGGCCTGCAGGAGGGCCTCGGTCTTCCAGCCGGCCGTCAGGGCGCGGGTCTGCAGGATCCACTCGCGCACGTCGTCGGCGCGCACGGCGATGGCGCCGGTGCGGGTCTCGGTGGCCGGGGTCCCGAGGCAGCCGCCCTGCCAGGAGCGGCTGTTGAGGGCGATGAGCCGGCCGTCGGCGTTCAGGACGGGGCCTCCGGCATCGCCCTGGCAGATGGCGTTGCCCTGTCCGGCAGCCTCGAGGGTGAGGGTGGTGGGCGTGGTGGCGGTGGTCTTGAACGATGCGGTGTGGACCTTGCCGGGAACCCATTCGGTCTTGGTGCGGCCATAGCCGGAGGCGGTCACCGCCGTATCTGCGGCGGGGGCGGCGGAGGCGAGCTTGACCGGGGCCGCGTTGGTCACGGGCCGGTCCAAGCGCAGGAGGACCAGGTCCCGGTCGGCGTGCGGGGCGAGTTCGGTGACGTTGTAGGTGGCTGCGCCAACGGTCGCCTTGACGGGCTTCTTCGGTGCCCCGGCGGCGGTGTCGGCGGGGAAGCAGCTCTTGGCGGTCAGCAGCCAGTCGCCGGCGACCAGAGTGGCCGAGCAGCCTTGGGCGTTGGCCTCGTCGCCGATGGTGAGCTGAGCCGTGTAGGCGTGGGCGCCGATGTCCGGGCTGCCGACGGCGGCGTGCGCGGAGGTGGGCGCCAGCAGACCGGTGGCTGCGATCAGGGCGGTTATGCCTGCGGGCCAAGAGCGCCGCGGGCTGATGCGGTGCATGCAACTTCCTTGGGTCAAGGGTTGGGAGGCGATCGGGCCGAGTGCGGGCGGGCACCGTTGCCGGCGCCCGGACGCCGGTGTGCTACTTGGAGGTCCTGATCTCCAGGAGCATGAAGTCGCGTCCCTGTTCGTCGGCGGTCTCGCCGACCGGTGTCCAGGTGTTCTTGTCGACCGTGAAGGTCTTCTCCTCGGTTCCTGCGGTCATGTCCACCGTGGAGGCGTAGTCGTTGCCCTTGACGCCGAAGACGGCGGGAATCTCCAGGCTCAGGTAACCGCTGGTTCCGGTGACCTTGAAGCAGACCTTCTCGTTGATGCGGGAGTAGACCTCGAGCAGGCCCTCCTCGGAGCCGCAGTCGGCGAGGAGGATGTGGCCGTTGCCCTTCTTCAGCTTGATGTTCTTCTCCGCGAGGATCTTGTCCGCGTTGGGGTAGGCGAAGTCCTCCACCGCGTAGCCGGGGCCCTCGTCCGCAACGGCCTGCGTGGCGATCTTGTCGGTGCCGGTGCCGCCCGACGTGCCACCTGCGATGGCGACCCAGGCGAGCGCACCGGCTCCCGCGGCTGCTCCGACGGTTCGCAGGATTGCGCTGCGCACATTCATATTTCGTCCTGTCGATCGAGGTTTTTGGTCGCGAATCGGCAGTGCTGGAGTCGCGAATACAGCAGGGCATGCATGAGGCCGTTCCGGTTTATCGCCGGACCGTGATGAAGGCATCCGAATAGCAGCCGAGCGGATCTCCGGGAGAGGAGCTGCGGAACCCTCGACATGTGGATTTGCTGATCACTCGAATAAAAACAGTCACGACGAGATCGCGCCAAGTTAATAAACAGGCATATGGTAATGAACCATCCCTTCCGGTGGGTGAGTTGCGTCACACATTGGGCGGGTTGCGTCGAATTTACGCAAAATCATGGATCGTATCCAGCCATTCTCGATCGGGTTATGCAGCCGACTTCTCGGCAGGCTCTCTTTCGTCAAACCGCTGCGTAAGGTCACGGCATCACCGTTGTTCGGATGCGAGTGCCGGCAGAGGTCTCAACCCGATGCCGATAACCCAGAGAGGCTTTTCGTGCAGCCAACGTTTTGGAGCCGCCGCCGTTTCGCCACCATGCTGGCGGCAGGCACTGCCGCAGCCGCTACTCCCCTGCTCTTCTCCACCTCTGTGCGTGCCGCGACCCGTACCGTCCCGGCCGACGGCACACCGCCCCTGCCTGACACCGACCGTGGCAAGGCGGTCATGGCTTGGGCCCTGGGCGGAAGGGCGGTCAAGGAGGCGGCCGCCCACGTTCTGAGCGGCACCGATGACGAGATCACCACCTTCCTCATCCAGGACCTGCCGAGGGCTACGCGGATCGACAACCGCGTCGCGGTCTTCACCTACCTGGCCAACGGCGGAAAGGGCATCCGCCGGGACGCACAGGCAGCCCTGAACGGTGGTGACGCGGCCATCGCCGCGTTCGTCAAGGACGGCTTCCGGCCCTCGGTCACCGAGGACATGCGGGTCGCCACCCTCTCCGTCATGGCCAACGGCGGAAAGGCACTCAAACGCGACGGCAACGCCGCACTGACCGCCAGCACCGACCTGGCGCTCGAGAAGTACCTGCTCACCGGTCAGTACGGGGCCCGGCTCGAGGACCGGCGCGTCGAGATCATGCGCTCGCTCACCAACGCCGGACCCGAACTCACCAAGTACGCCAACCGGGCCTTGGACGGGAACGCGGACGACGTGCAGTGGTACCTCGACACCGGCCAGCACATCGCGCGGGCCCGTGACCAGGAGGCCGCCACGATCGACCAGCTCGTCTCCGTCGTCGAGCGCGAGGCCGCTCGCGCCCGGGAGAACACCGACCTGGCCGTCGAGGCCTCCGCGCGCGCGACGCTCGCCGCCGACGAGGCCAGGAAAGCCGCGGAGAAGGCCGCCTCGGAGGCAGAGAAGGCCAAGGACGACGTCCGCAGGTCCGCCGCCGCAGCACGGGAC